>NZ_WWFG01000016.1 GCF_026127265.1 Nostoc sp. KVJ3 | reverse complement strand
GAGCGTATTGAGTATCAGCTACGAATTCAGGAAATTGAGTCACGGCGTAAAGAGTGGCGTGAGGTTTCCCTAACTGAAGGCTGGGACATTGACCAGCTAATCCAGAACGCGCTTTCATTCATCCCACCACGCACCCCAGAAGCGGCAATTATGACGAATGCCGTCAGGTGTTGATGGCACTGGTTAACCATTATGGGGCATCTGAGGCGGAAATTATAGCCGAGCAGTGGTCGCCCAGCATCAAAGGCTCAACTTGGAACATCCACGCTAAGATTCGCAGTTTTCGGCGTGGGGGAATTACGATCGGAACACTGTTTCACATTGCCAAACAGTATGGTTTTCGCTTCCCGCAACGGCAGTATGAATATAACGAACGCGACCAAGGAGTAATTAACCGTGAACAGTGGGAGCTTGGGCGAGTCAAAGAGGACTTGAGCAGCTTCCAAAATTTATTAAAGCAAGCGATCGCTCCATTTAGTTCGATATTTAAAGGATTTAAAGCGCCCCCATCACCGCAGCCCTTACCCGAAATTGACACGCCTTCGCCCAATGTAATTATCTACAACAGAGGCAATATACCTTTAAGAAGCGAAATTACAGGCAATATCTCTATCTCTTGCCAGCCAGAGGAACATATTGCTGCTTGGGTGAAGCTGTTTCTAAGGGCTGGACACAAATCTTAGATAATTCTCACCCTGGACTAGGTAAGTCTTACAACGCGGGGCAATTGACGGCGGGGTTATTCGCGTTGATAAATTAATTTACCAGGATGCCAACCACAGAAACCCATCCACACTGCCCATTGAGACGAATTTTGTTGACCTGCCAGTGCGACACAACGGCTTTAAACTAGATCCCACCCGCAAAACTCCCTTGGTGAAGACTTTAAACTGTGGACTAAAGCGGGTGAGACTGCCGACACTGACGGCAATTGTCACAGAACTTACTTATTTAACGCCTTCCGCAACAAGAATTTTAGCAGCCTTGATTTTGAAGAGAGCGGCATCAGCCCCATCTGTGGCGGTTGTTCCCTTAAGAATCAGTGCCGTTTTGCTTACGGGGACGGTTTTGGCTTCCGCTTTCAAAAGCGCAGTGCAATTCAAAATTATTCTGAACTCAGAGCGCACCCAGACTCTACCCTGTTACCTTAACTAATGCTGCTGAACAAACTTTCACCGTTGGGCGGTTATGGGAAGAAGCTGGCACACTCATCAAGCCCGTGCGGAGCGTTGATGTGAACCGAGGTGATTTTGAAACCACCGTGGGCAAACTGCTACTGTTAGAACCAAATCTTCTATCACAGCTGCAACCTGCACTCTTAGTTTTACACCAACTGTTAACTCAACAACTTAAATCCACTGACCGCTACGGGTTTGATGATGCCAGCATCCGAGCGCTGCTGCCCCTTTCCCCACAGGCTTAGATATCGAAGCGATTCGCCAAGCCTCAGAACCTGATTTAACTTTCTTAGAGGACTTGGACTCAATTGATATTACCAAGATAAACAACTCAAAAAAAGCTCTGCGGCTCGTTATGCTGCCAAAAGGTAGTTAAGACAGCGCACGAACGGCAGGCAGGGAGTTTCTTGACTTGCCTAATTACTGGTTGCCTGACTTTCTCGAAGCTTGGAAGGGTGATGGTAGTTTTCAGTCTCAATGGGGTGTACTCAGCATTTACCGCCGAAACCCCAAGCATACTGAATTGGCCAAATCAGCGAACTTTAATATTTATCTTGATGCACATTCAAATCCCAGCAATTGAAATTGAAACTGGGCATCAATGATCCTGTGTTAATAATTGAGCAACAACGCCCAGACTATGGCAATTTAAAAGTCGTCAACGTCACTGGACTGGGTAAACTGCCCAAAAATCGCTCCCTTCCACTAAGCGCTCGTGTTAATGCCTCAAAGAAACCTTGAAAGAACTCTGCCCACCCTTGGGATTATCGATTGGAAACAAATTGCAACCCAAGCCGAGGGCGCACAGAATACGGTCACTTTGTCGATGGGCGTGGTGTTAATCGGTTTAGTGAGTGTGATGCGATCGCTAGTTTTGGCATTCCTTACCAGAACATCGGTGTTTTAGCAGCACAATATCAGGTGATGACTGGTGAACCAGTCAACCTGGAAGATAAAAATAGCACTTTCCAAAAGTATCTCACAGACCTGATCCGTGCAGAAATTATACAAGAGATTGGGCGATTACGCGCTCATCGTCGCTCCAATGTGGAGCTAACATTCTACTTCTGCGCTGACTATGACCTCAATTTCCTTTTAGATGAATTACCAGGAGTTAAATTAGAAAGCGTTGATGCTTTCCAACTCTGCCCCGAAGCGGGTAAAGCCAGTGAGCAGACAGGACACGCATTGTCAACGCATTAACGCAGCTTTGGCAGTCAAAACAGAAAATTACCCAACCCGCGATCGCGAATATTGCTGAAATCTCCCAAGCTTGGGTGAGCCGATTTACCCAGAGATGGGGGGGCTGGCAGCACTTTAAAAATTATTACTCCTGCTATTAGATAGTCTTAATAGCGGTAGTAATAAAAATTTGGCTGACTTAGACGACGATGAAAAGTGGTTAGCCCGTACATACTTCCCGATGTTGATTGCTGAATCAGAATCATCACTCCCAACTTCCCTAGATGGGATTGCGGAAGTTACCGAAGTTCTTGGTAGTAGGGCGATGCGGCGAGTTTTGAATTTCTGTAGCCCGGCTGTTAGGGCTTCACTGCTGATGATTGTACTGAGTTGTCTGCCTACTGAAGTTTATTCAATTTCAGTTTCTTCAATCTCTGGGTCACTCGCAGAACCTGCGCTATCACCTTGAACAGTCATAAGAACTGATTCTAGACGATAACCAGCTTCCGAATGTAATAAGAAGCTGCACCCACGTCTTCAAACACGCTGTCAAATTGGGGATGAGTTGACGGAAAAATCTTTCTCAGGCGTGAGCTGATTCCTGAAAGTTCTTGCTGAATTGCGATTAGTTCTTGAGTATCATCATCCATGACTTATTTACCACAAAGATAGCTGCCCCGGTGAAACATTTGATTTCCCACCTCTATGGTATAAAAGGTGACAAGCACTACAAAGAGCTATAAGGTTGCCGCTGTAGTTATTTGCTGGATTCCTGTCCCAATGATGAACCTGTAGGGTGTACACTCTGCGTTTTGAGCGTGTTAGATGTGATGTTTTTTCACCAGGCGGTATGCAGTGTAACCCGCATTTTTGACAACGCCATTGGGCTTGTTGCTTAACGTCCGTGGCAATTTCTGACCAATTATCTGGGTATAGAGAATAGGTGAACGTCATCAGTTTAATTAAACTAAAGCTTTGAGAATTGTAATGCTTCTAGCAGTACGAAAGCGTAACCAAATTAAGACAAGGCAACTGACAAGTCACAGCGCAAGCACTCGCACTATGGTTGATTGTGTTTCTCCTGTAACTAGGCTGAAAATTTTTGAAACGTCCTGCCTTAACTTTTGGCTGTACTGTTAAAGGCAAGCAATAACAAAAACTGTTATTATAATAGCGATTCTGGTTAATTGTGAGAGATAAATGAATATTTCCCTGACTCCTGAGCTAGAAGCGTTCGTGCAGAAACAGGTTGAGTCTGGTTTGTACCATTCTCAAAGTGAAGTGATTCGGGAAGGATTGCGTCTGTTGAAACGCTTTAACGACCATTCCGAGGAATATAAACTGTGGCTCAATGAACAGATTGCCATTGGTCTAGGCCAACTTGACAATGGCCAAAGTCTGACCGCCGAAGGCGCACGCTTACGCATTCGTAACAAGGCGCAAAAGTTTATGAAACCCCTGTGTGATGAACCCAAAACCTTATGTTCTCTCTGAGCAAGCAGAAGAAGACTTGGCTTTGATTTACGCTTATATTGCGCGAGATAATACAGATGCTGCCGAACGGATGCTTGATAAACTTCTTTCGGCCTGTGAGTTGCTGACAGATAATCCCAGGATCGGGCAGTATCGTTCTGACCTAACACCGTTACCCGTTCGTTTTGGTTGGTGCATCCCCGCTATTTCCTGATCTATCGAGGGGAAACCCCTGTTGAAATCGTGCGTGTACTGGCGGCCAATATGGATATTGCGCGAGAACTTGCTGGAGAATAATCAAACTATCAGATTGCTATTTGTAGTTCGCCAACATAGTCAACGCCAAAACAGGAGCTAATTCAGTCGTAGCAGAAGTTACCCAAACTGTAACCGCCTCCCTTGCTGATATTTGTCAGGAATGCGTGAGCCGATTTACCAAGCGTGGGGGGCGGCTGGGCTACGTTTGAAAAAATATTACTCCTGCTATTAGATAGTCTTAATAGCGGTAGTAATAAAATTTGGCTGACTTAGACGACGATGAAAAGTGGTTAGCGCGTACATACTTTTTACTCTTGGGTGTAGTCGTCAGAAAAACGTTCGTCCCTTGGAATCCTGGGATGACGGCGCAAAAGTTGATTGGTATTAATTGGTTTTTTCTGTTGAGCAGAGATATTTCGCAAACCTAAATCTTTGAGGATTCTTTGAGCTGCAACTTCACCTGTTGCACAACCGCCTTCCATATACCCTTGGTAGGACAGAGAACAGTGTTCGCCAGCAAAAAATAGATTACCTACACGCTTTTGTTCTGCTCCAGCGATGCTTGTCCATTGTCCGACTAAATAGCAAGCATAGGAGGCTCGTGTATATTGTTCTCCAGGCCAATAGGCGCGAATGGCTTCACCTTGACGGAGGTTTTTAATTCCGGGGAAAATCCGATCTAACTGTGGTAAAAATATTTGGGCTTGAGATTCGGCTGAACCTTTACCTAAAGATAAACCATGTTTACCACCAGTAAAGTCAGTAACCAGACCTTTGGGGCCTTTTTGGTAGCGACTGGCTTCCCAGGTGTTTTGAAAGCCTGTATCAGTAAATGTTGCTGCTGTTGAGTTATATTTATTGCGCCACAATTTTTGTTGATAGGCTGTAATTAACTTGGCATTTGTACCATATCCTAAGAGAGCGATCGCTCTCTTTTTAAATGCTGGTAAATTCACATCCAACTTCACTAAACGCAAAGTGGTAAAGGGTAAGGTCAGCAAGATTCTTTCATAAGTACGATCAAAGGTTTTATAGCCAGACTTTAAACTAACTCGATAGCGACCATCGGGACGGATACAGATAGCTTCTAATTCTGTTTCAGTTTGTATAACATTTGCCAAGTAATTCGCTAGCAGATGTGGTACTTGGTCGTTACCGCCACGAATGGTGTAACGTTCATCGCTTTCACCGTAGAGTGAGAATGTATCAGTGTTGGTACCAATTAAAAACAGTAGATTTAAACAAGATTGTTCTGCTGCTTCTCGGCCATACTCGGTGGTATAAGAGACATTCAGCATTTCTTGGAGAATGGGATTAATTTGTGCTTGCTCTAAATACTCTGCAATAGAAGTATTATCTAAAGCGAAAGCTGCCTGATTGTAAGAGCGATAAGTTACATCTCCATCGCCAATTGCAACTAAATCCTCGTCAATTTTACGTGCTAAAGGAATGAAGTAACTAATAATTTCTAGTTCGGGAATTTTGCGTCCTTGAAAATACCATGTTTCTGGCACTAATCCCTGATCAGTGGCGAGTATATCGACTATTGTTAAACCCAATTCTTGAGCTAGCGATCGCAATTTTGTATGATCTGTATCAATAAACTCTCCACCTAGTTCCACAGTCACGTTAGTACCTGCGGCGTTGGCTAAACTACGCATCCGACCACCAACGCGATTCCTCGCCTCAACAATGTCTACAGGAACCCCAGCTTGACGTAAACGGTAGGCAGCAGTTAAGCCAGCAATTCCCGCACCCACTACCAGCACCTTGGGAATTGTGCCAAAAGCCATAGAATCCTGTCCGTTATGCCAGGTAGCTGTAGCTAATGCGCTTGCTAATCCCAAACCCCATACAGTAAGCGGCGACGAGTGGTTTTTTGTTTTAAAATGTCAACTATCTCATCTGCGGGAATGCCAGTTTTTATCGATGCTCTCGCAATTTTATAAGCACGTTGCAAAGATCCCATTAGTGCAGACTTAGCCATTCAATGCACCTCTATTACCGCTAATTTGAAAATAATATTAATAATTGCAGGTTGAAATGACTTTTTTGATGAAGTAATGAAATTAAATATGAAAAGTAATCAAATTCCTCCTGAAAGCTTTGGTTTACCAAGAATCAATCAGTGTTTTGTGGGTTTGACTGTCCCTTAACAGTCAAAAGTGGGATAGATTCATGCAAAAGCAACGAGTGAATTCTTACCGTCGTCTGTGAGAAAGGATCTGTCCCGAATGGCACTAAGTTAAGCTGAAGGGTAGGCGGCGTAAGGATTGCAGAGGAGCAGGGGGGCAGAGGGGCAGAGGAGAATTTCTCTTGCTTCTTTCCGTATGCCTCTTGTTTCTGTCCGTATGCTTCTTCCTTCTTCTTTCTCCCCTGCTCCTCCGCTCAAGAGCACAAGAGCTGGCTCAACGATTTTCCCTTTTCTTAGTACCATTCGGATCTGTCCCCAAACTTTTCTCAACCCGATGAAGTTTGGTATTAGTCCAACCAGTTTGCTCTCAAATCTTCTGTAGAGACTCGGTAGTTTCAATAAGAGTAGGGATTGGGAGAAGGGTATCCGCCGACGTTGAGCTTCAAGTCTTGTCTACTCCTCTAACTCTGGTTTGACTAGATCAAGATTTTTTCTTTTGCTTTTAGTGGTCTTTGCAGGTAAATTCTGAGGCGCACTAGCAGCATCTGAGGATGCTGTATTTACAGGTAAATTCTGGGTCGCACTCTTTATACTCTCCGACCCACCAGGATTTTCATTCTCAAGAGGCTTCTTTTTGCGGCGAGTATTTTTCCTGACCTCACCCAATAAATATTTGATTCTGCTACCACTTAACTGAATGCCCAACTCTTTCAGTATCTCTGACACTTCATCGTAAGTATAGCCATACTTATCAGAGGTCAGTTTCTCGATATACCGTCTCATTTTTCTGATAGCAACTCTTTCCGATATACTATCCCGCTCTTTCGGCTTGAGATCCTTTAAGGCAGTAATCGCCTTATCAATCTTGCTATACGTAATCTGACCAGAATCTTTTGGCTCAACCATTGCTATGAAATTAAATTGATTATCATAATTCCCTTATTCTCCACTATTTTTTAAAAAAGCATAACTCCAGATTCTCAGATGGTTTCAGCTACGCTGATTAGAATTTTTGTTGCTGCTACGCCTAACCATCATTTATTAGATGCTTATATATTTATCCTGTTCAAGCTACGCTGTTGCTATGTTCCCCCGATGTTGACTGTTGCTGACTTTAGCCAATACACCTCGGCTACGCCGTCACAGTGATTCAGCAAACACTGATATAATTATGACGAAACAGCTATGCTGTTATCAGACTTCATCTCACTCTGAATCACCCGAAATCGTCCCCCCAGCTACGCTGTCGTTCCCTCGCCCCCAGTCTATCGCTGTGACTCCGTACATACGTAGCACACGATACTTCGCTTTCCCCCGTATTTGGGCTAGAAGCAAGCCGTGCCTTTTGCCTCCGGCAAACCTCGCTTCGCTCGGACGACAGGCTTGCCAAAGGGGGAAGTGTCCCCGCTTTGGAAACCCCCTCTCATACCTCCCACAGTTATGCGCCCGAAACTGTCAAAAAACCTGCTTCGTACTAAGACATTAGAAGCTCGTATCAACGTAATCGAACACGAGATGATTAAGCTCAAAGCACAAGACGCGGGACTAAGCATAGCTGAATTAACTCGACGCAGTGTTTTACTAAAACCACTGCCAAAACGACTGAGCAAAATAACCCTAGCTACTTATAGAGAATTAGTACGCATCGGCAACAATATTAATCAACTTACCAGAGCTACCAATACAGCTATTAAAATGGGACTGCGACCACCAGCAGATCCAGAACAACTAGAACAGCTACAACAACTCTTAAAACAAATTGGTCGGGAACTGTCCCAAATCGAAACTGAAATTACTGATGACGATGACATTGACGACGACGGAGAGCAGGAGGACTGGGAGTAAAAATGATTGGCAACTAAACCAAGGGTAAAAGCTTTCGTGGACTCCTTGACTATCTTGAAAACAAAGAGCAGTCATCTTTAATTGGCGGCAATATGTTTGGCAGAAATGCCAGAGAACTCGCTAGAGAATTCCGACTGTCTCGACAACTTAATCCAGAAGCGGAGAAAGTAGTTCACCATGTTTCGCTCTCACTAAGCCCAGGCGAACAGCTAGACAATGATACTTGGTGCCTTGTAGCCGACAAGTACATCGAGGAAATGGGTTACACAGCTAACCAATATGCCATCTACCGCCACAGCGACCGCAACCACGACCATATACATATTTGCGCCAGCAGAATCAGTTTGGATGACGGCAAGATTACCCGCGATAGCTGGGAGTATGTGCGCTCTGAAAAAATCATTCGACAGCTAGAACTAGAATATGGTTTACAGCAAACTCTAAGTAGCAAGGAGAAACTGAACCGCGCCCCAGCTATGGGCAACAGCGACGAATCGAAAGGGAACAACTAGAATACGAGCATGGTTTGAGAAACACGCCGCCACAACAGTCAATCAAAACCCAACTAATTGAAGTAATCGACCGCGCCATAGTAGATAAACCGACTATGCCGCAACTGGTTGAGCGATTGCAATTACAAGGTGTAGAAGTTCGTCACGGATTAACACGCAACGGTAAAAGTAAGGGCATCTCGTACTCGTGGAATGACCAGAAATTCAGCGGCACATCTTTGGGGCCTGCCTATACATTCCCAGGTTTACAAAAACATAAGTTTATTGACTACCAGCCCCAACGGGATGATGAGCTTATTGAGAATCTGTTGAAGAATCCTAAAGAGCAAGCAGTGGAGAGCCAAAGATTCATAAATACAATCGTTGACTTTATTGAACAGTCAGTAGTTGATGATGCCTTGGCTGAAACGTTGCCACAATTAACAGAACAACTATCTATTTATCGGCAACAACTCTTTCGAGCTAAAACTGCATTCAATGACTTTGAAACAGCGTTGACGACTGAGTTGCAATCCCACGCAGATCAGAAAGCAATTTTGTCAATCTCTGATTATATTGAGCAATCAGCTATCGAGTCAGCTTTAACTGAAACAGTATTAGGATTAACAGAGCAACTATCTCAATACAAAGAGCAACTATTTATTGATAAAACTACATTCAATGACTTTGATGAAGCATTTACGGCTGAGTTGCAATCCCATGCAGTGAAGAAAGCCATTTTATCAATCTTTGATTATATTGAGCAATCAACTATCGAGTCAGCTTTAACTGAAACAGTATTAGGATTAACAGAGCAAATTTCTCAATACAAAGAGCAACTATTTATTGATAAAACTACATTCAATGACTTTGATGAAGCATTTACGGCTGAGTTGCAATCCCATGCAGTGAAGAAAACCATTTCATCAATCTTTGATTATATTGAGCAATCAGCTATCGAGTCAGCTTTAAGCCAAGCAGTATTAGGATTAACACAGCAAGTTTCTCAATATCATCAGCAGCTACTTGAAGCGAAAACTACATTCAATGACTTTGAAACAGCATTGACGGCTGAGTTACAATCTCATGCAGAGAAGAGAGCTATCTTATCAATCTCTGATTACGTTGAGCAATCGACTGTTGAATCTGCCTTAACTGAAACAGTATTAGAATTAACGCAACAACTTTCTCAATACAAAGAGCAGCTTGTTACAGCTAAAACTACATTCAATGACCTGGATGCAGTACTTGCGAATGAGTTACAATCATATCTAGAGAAAAGAGCTATTTCATCGATTTCTGATTATATTGAGCAATCGGCTGTTGAATCAGCATTAACCCAAACAGTATTAGAATTAACGCAACAACTTTCTCAATACAAAGAGGAACTCATTACAGCTAAAACTACATTCAATGACCTGGATGCAGTTCTTGCAACTGAGTTACAATCATATCTAGAGAAGAGAGCCATTTCATCAATTTCTGATTATATTGAGCAATCGACTGTTGAATCGGCCTTAACTGAAACAGTATTAGAATTAACACAACAACTTTCTCAAAATCAGCAGCAGCTATCAGCCGGAAGAAGCATATTCGACGACCTGGAAGCAGCGATTGTTTATTTGGAGCAACTCCATAGATCGCAAAAACCAGTAGACGCAATTGCTCTTAATCAAACTCCAACTATAACCACAGATGAACCAAAGCTAACCCCGAATCAAACAGCCGAGTTATATGAGTATTACAGCGCCGACTTGCAAAACTTATTAGTGACTGACCGAGATAAAGAAATTGCAATCAGGGCGCTATTAGATGATAAACCAGCCCAAGATGTTGAAGAAATTATCTTTGCCAGTCCAGCCGGATGGACTATTGATGAAGCTAAAGCATTAGTTTTAATCGCTAACAATCAACTGGCACACTTACAAGAACAACCCCAGTTTGTACCTCCACCAGAGGATGAAAGCAAAAGGCAAGTACTACAGTATTACCTGACTCAAAAACGCGCTATAACTAATTTTCTTGTGCAACCATTACAACGGCAGGGGTTGGGTTATATAGATCAACAGGCTCAGGTTGTGTTTATCAAGCGGGGTTTAGATGGTTCTAAGTCAGGCGCACTGGTTTGGGATACCGCACGGATTGACAATCGTTGTACGGAGTACCCCGAAAACAGCGATGGGCTACGCCCCGCCGGAGGCGATCGCTCTCCTGGGTGGTTTCATTTCAAATTGGGTGGAGAGCCTGACGATAAAATTGAGAGAGTATACCTGTGTTCTTCCCCCATTGATGCGCTGACAATGGCAGAGATTGATAGGAATGCACACAAGGGGCAACCACCAGTTAGAACAATGTACATGGCAGTGGATGACCAGGATAACTTGCCTTTTGAACTCCTCAGAAATATCAGCAGAATTGGACTGGCATTTAATAATGATGATCTTGGTAATGAAGCTGCCCAGGTTGTTCAGGAAATGCTACCCCAGGCTAAAAGAATTGCACCCAAGGGGCTTAGTTGGAATGAGGTTTTTGTTAGAGAGCGGCAGCAGCAGCAAGAGATGCTGGAGCAAAAGCAACGGGGGCGAGGTTTTAGTCGATGATCTCGCGCCATCGCCGACGAACTCGTGACCGCTACGCTCTCGGAGTCGGTGGCTCTTACGGGCAGAAAGATTACTGGTTGGGCCAACTAGATCGTGCAAGCCCGCAAGAGCCACTTCGCTGCGCCGACTCCGAGCCACGAGTTCTTAAATCCTGTAAAGAAAGACACTGTAGACCTTTTGAATATATTAATGCTTAACAGTGGGGCAGGTAGTACGGAGAGGTTTTGGTAAAGGTGCCGTGCGATCGCTATGCCGGCCAGCATAGGACAATCAGCTTGCCACTGAAGGGAAGTGAGGTAAGTAATTAACAATGTCAAAATAGTATCAAAATTGAGCAATGCCTACTCAATAGTAGAGATTACGGAGTTGCTTGAATTAAAGTTGACAAATATTTCCGTAGACTTCGGGGCGGCAAGTGTTAACGCCTAAGCAGAAAATCATGATCAGCAGAAAAATTATTAGTCAAAGTTCTGAGCAGCACTCCTGTCAAAAACTCATCATGTTACCTGAACGGATAAAGCGTTCAGCCATTTTTAGAGCTTCCAGAATATCTCCTGTCAAAAACTCATCATGTTACCTGAACGTATAAAGCATAGCTGAATTTACTAATTGGGCGTTAACTGATGAAAATATCTGTTTCTATCGTCATCACAGTTTACAATCGAGAAAACTACCTTGCTGCGGCAATTAAAAGTGTCCTAGCTCAAACTTGGTCTGACTTGGAATTGTTAATCTGGGACGATGGCTCTACAGATCGCTCCGTTGAAATTGCATCCGAGTATGCCCAGCAAGATCAACGCATCCGAGTCATAGCTGCCAAACATACTGGTATTGCCCCTGCTATCCACGGAGCGGTTGCAGCAACCACTGGAGATTATATCGGTTGGGTAGACAGTGACGATATTCTAGCTCCAACCGCCTTAGAACAGACAATTTCCATTCTGAATAACCACCCCTTGGTAGGACTTGTTTACACAGACTATCAACTAATGGACGAACAGGGGAACCTGCATGGAATCGGGCAGCGTTGCCAAATCCCCTATTCCAAAGAACGGCTACTTGTTGACTTTATGATCTTCCATTTCCGCTTAATACGCCGCACCGTTTACGAGCAAGTGGGAGGTATTGATCCGAACTTTACTTATGCCGAAGAGTATGATTTGTGTCTAAAACTGTCTGAAGTCACCGACTTTTACCATATCCCTCAACCTCTTTATTATTATCGCCGTCACTCTGGCAATTTGACTAACGAACAGTTTGAACCGATTCGCTGGTCTCAAAAAGCAATCAATAACGCACTCAAAAGGCGGGGTTAGACAGCCAATATGAGCTATCTATGCAAGTCGTCGCTCATTTTACTATTAAATCTAAACACCGCTCTCAAAACACTTCTAACTCCCCTCAGCAAATTTTAAATTCACCAACCACTGTTTCGATTATCATTCCAACTTACAATCGAAAAGATTATCTTAATCACGCTCTCGATAGCGTCTGTTGTCAAACCTATACTGACTACGAAATTATTGTAATTGATGACGGTTCTACCGATGGGACTGCTGATTGGATTCATACACACTATCCACAGGTAAAACTGTTACAAATACCCACTAATACTGGTGCTGCTGCCGCTAGAAATTTGGGCATCAAAAACGCACTCGGACAATTTATCGCCTTCCTCGACAGCGACGACCAATGGCTACCAGATTACCTGCAACATCAAATTGACACTCTCAAACAAACACCCACTGCTGTCCTCAGCTACTGCAACTATATCGCCATCACAAGCGTTGACCACAAGGGCGACCGAATGAGCCTCAGTCCAAGCCATCCTGATGACCTGATTCTTTCAATGCTTTGGCGATGTTTCATTCAGGGGTACAGCCGGGATACGTGCAAAATGGGACACGTTGTAAAGTTATGTAAACAAAAACTCTACAACCCTTGCCAGAACTACCTTCATAATTTCTCAAGCCAAAACTAAGAGCTTGTCATCATCCAACAAATTCGGTACAGTCTCCATATCAATCAAGTAATCGCCGAAACGCTTGATATGACTCGTCATATAAGGACTCAACGCCGCCACATCTTCACGAGTAATCAAATAACCAGCTTTCAGGAAATCACGCAAAACCTCAGTCAAATCTACAACATTGTGGAAGATCACAGCATTAGCAACCAAATCATTATATTTAACAATCTTCTCCTGCTCAATTGGGTCATTATTAGCAATAACTCCAAAACCACCGAAGAAAAACCACTTTGAGAAACCGTTATAAGACTCAACAATATTCGTTGCCGCAGTAATCTGTTGTCGTAACTTCATATCCGAAATATATTGCAACAGAAATACCGTCCTGATTACCCGTCCTAACTCCTGAAAAGCTTGGTATAATCTGTTTTTACGACTATAGTTTCCCAGTTTTCGTAACAGCACCGCACTCGAAATCTTGCCAGTTTGAATCGACAGCACAACCTGTAAAATATCTTGCCAATGGGTTTGAATTTTCTCCCAATCAATCGCATCCTTGAACAAAGAATCAATATGCTTGTAAACCGTATCATTATCTGGGCGGAAGAAATTTAAATCTTTCCAATTCCGAATCCGGGGCATTAACTTAATCCCCAACATATGTGATAATGCAAACACAGGCGTTGATTGCCCTTGAGTATCTGCGTGAATCGTATGAGGCTGAATATCAGAAAGATTTTTTAACAAACCCTCAATAATATAAACAGCCTCCCAGGTTCCGCAGGAAATAAAATGACTAAATAGCGCCACATAGGTATCAGAAACATGGTGGTAAGCAATGCCTCCGTAGCCACCATAGCGGATATGATACTCAGAGAGTAAATTTTCTTCGTAGAGTTCGTACTTAGTCCCATCAGCCGCCGCAGTTGTCCCATCACCCCAAATGCTCGGAAGCTTTAAAACATTGTAGCGATTAATAATATCCACAAGGGCTGCATTCAATTTATCCACACTCACATGACGCCGATTAACAAACGATATTTCCTTACTTGTGACAATACCCCGCATGTGTCTTGCAGCTTGAGTCGGCCCCAAATTACAACCATAGGTGAAACTAGTCAACAAATAACGTTCTGTCGCCCGTTCTAATTTCGGATCGCTGCCGCTCATCGGCCCAAAATGGCGTGTAAAATTAGTCCAATAATCGACATTCCGCAGAATATCAATCAAATTACGTTCACCAAACCTTTGTTCCACAGCCTCAAGTAAAGTCTTAGCTGATGGACTCAAATCATGACGTGGAGATTTTTTTAATACAGGTTCACCCAAATCATTAATCACAAGTTGACGATTATCTGGATAACCAGCATCCACTTTAAAAGCCGTATCAGTCAACAAAGACTTGAGTTCGTAAACATTACCAACCGCATCACTAGCAAAACCCAAATCTCCACAATACTGGTCAATCAGTGGTAAACATTCTGACCAAGGCAACAACTGTTCTCGGTGGTCAGCGTAATTCTCACTTCCCTTGACGCAAATATCCCCCGACCTCAATTCAGCCATTAAGTAAGAAAAAACACAAACTTCCAGATGGCGACGCACAATTTTAGTTTTGTTTCCTTGTTCGACGAATAAAAGTTTCTGCCATTGAGGAGAAGCAAAATCTAAATCAATAGTATTATTGAAGAATTGACCCCGCCGTGACTGATTTTCTAAAATAAAATTTAATGCCTCAACTACACTTTGTTCGTTGGTAGTGGATGAAAACTTCAAAGCACCTAGCAACCGAAAGAAAGTACTGCGATGACTTTTATAAAATTGCCACAATAGGGGAAAATAATTATTTCCCTTATAGGCATTTATCGCCTCACATTCAGTTAATAGTTGTTCAGCACCACCGGATGGAATGAGTACTTGATTAACTCGCTCGACCGGATCGACAGTCTGAACTTCTGGCGGTTCATCAACCAATACTTGTAGAACATTAGTGAAAACCCCCAGTAACTTCTCAACCGTTGATTGATATCTTTGTTTGATAAGTTCTAATTCTCTTTTGGCATGATTATGAATTAACTGCATTTTTTTGAGAAACATCTCGACCAAATTATCTCGCGTCATCACGCTTGCCGAGTAAATCAGGCATAATATTAGAGTAATTCGTTTTGGCAAATTAAACTCTTTGATTTCACTCGCATCTAATACTCTCGCTTCAGCAGCAAAGTGTTGAATCTTAGCTGCTGTCATATCAGCAAGGAGTGGTTTAATATCTCCCAAAGAATCAAGCCAGATTGAATGTACAATTAAATCATTGAGATGATTGCGGGTTGGGCGTTTAGGAAGTTGCTTGAGATTATTGTAAAGACTTCTATATTCGACTGGATGATTATCTAAAAGGTCGAGTAGACGTTGTTGATAATCATTACTTAGGCGACTAAGTACCAAATTGAATAGGTTTTGATTGACTACATTCCTAACTCGGCGTACTAATCTATTTAATGTGTTAAATCCTGGTAATTCATATCTATTTTTAATTAGTTCGGCAATTGCCACATTCATTAAATCAGCAGGATTATCCATCACCTGGGCTGATTCATTCACCGCAGATACCGCTAAATGCAGCGCAGTCTGATTAAAAGATTTAACTTGAAGATATTCGCGGATAGCTGTTCGATGTCGGTACATTGTTTTGTTATTTTCATAACCTAAAACAATATCAAGAGCAAATTTTAAATGACTGCGAATATGGTTAATAATTTTCAGTGGGATATCTGCAATCGATGGAAAGTAACCCAGTCTTTGGAATGATTTTAAAATGACGAGCAGACTCAAAATATTACTTTCACCTTTCGTCGTATTGTAAGCGAAAGCAATTTCGGATTTAGTTGGAGTATAAATCTCAGTAAGTTCTTTGGTGGTAAATTGGCGTTTGAATCTAGGATAAGCGGTACGTTCAATTGATGTCACACTGATATTGATGGATTGTCCATACTGGTATTGCTTTTATAGATATAAAACAAAATCTTCACTTTTTCTTGGTTCGAGAGTTTTTTCTCAAAGCATGCTCTCTGTTACTACCAATTTCAACAATCGTATTTTTGTAATAAAAGCCGCAATAAGGACAGTAGGAATGCTTGAAAGTTGTCACTGATTTACCACATTTGAGACAGTGGGCAACAAGCTCAAACCCGCACATAAAGCAGTACAATGACCTGATATCGTTCCAAATCGGTTCTGTGGGTGTCCCTGGAGTCCAGCATTGGGGACAAAATTTAATGCTGGTAAATGGTTGCTGTATTTCCTCATCGCTACAAATTCCTTCTAAGTACTCAATTGGTATCGATAAAGCCCTAGCTAGCCCCCGACGGGTTTTGTGATTTAATCTCGTCGTGATCCCCCGTTCTATTTTTCCGTATGTATGCAGGTGAATACCAGCCTGATGAGCTAGCTGATTTTGACTCATCTTTAATTCCACACGCAACCGCTTAATGTAGTCGCCAATCGGTTCCTGTGGCATGGGTGTCTTCAAAGTATCCATCAAGAATCATCATTATTATTCTAAAAAAGATATATTAAATAATGATTGTTTGTCTCGATAGAAATTACATAAATTGGAGAGAAATTGACTGTTACTTTAGCCACTGTTATTACTGAGTTTTTGTCACGCCCGGATTTAGCTAAAAGTACCAGACGTACTTATGAATTGGTGTTGAAACCAATACTTGGAGAATACGGTATTTGGGAGATTGAGATTATCGGTAAGCAGACTTTAATTGAGTATTTAAGAAGTTTGGATGATTGCAGCTATACAACTCATCGCAAGTACCAAGCAATACTACAAAGTTTGTTTAATTTCGCTGTGGAGCAAGGTTATATTAAGTTTAATCCCATTAATGGTTTAAAACAGCGTCAACCAAATCCTGATAGGGGAGAACATAAAACTGATTCTGTAGTAAGATATTTAACACCTGAACAGTTAAATATCCTTTATTATTCTGTTAAATCTGACCTACGTATGAATGCTATAGTGCATCTTCTACATCGCTCAGGTTGCCGTATATCAGAGCTTTTAGCGTTAAATATAGATGATGTTAACCAAGACTTATATAAATTTCAAGTACTTGGTAAAGGTAACAAACGGCGTTGTTGTTATTTTAGTGATGGGGCTGCCGAGGCATTAAGTAAATTTATCTTATATGAGCGCCACAATACCGTAGATGCACTCTTCACAGCACAACAGCCAGTGACTAAAGTTGTTAGTAGAATTAGCTATCGCACTGTGCATGAATATTGGCGAGAGTTAATAAGTATATATCCGGAGCTAGTCGGAGTCAGAATCCACGATTTACGGCATACTTTTGCTACTGAGCGTGTTGGGCTAATGGGTATTGAGGAATTGCGGGCACTGATGGGGCATGAGAATATTCAAACAACTCTACGTTACCAAAAAGTTACGTCTGCTAGGGCGGAAGAAGTTGCACGTCAGGCTTTAAAAAGTTTAACTTAAATTCTTAAGAGTTTATATTTTGACAATGCTTTTTACTATGAAGATTAAAATTATTATGCTGATATTTAGCACGAGTTTTTATACAAAATAATCATGTTTTTGCTGGTAGTTGAAGAGAAGACACTATACTCTGCGTCAAGAGAGTGAGTTTTGGGAAAAACTAACCCATACAGTTTGCATTATTGCAAGTATATTAACAAAACTTTGCATCGTGTCCCATTTTGCACGTATCCCGGTTGTACCCCATTCACACACTCTCTCAAGTCGTCGTACCCAAATCTGTCTTCCAAACAGTTGGTTTATTAAACGAACAGTTGAAAGGCTGTCATGACTGGGAGTTTTACTTAAGACTTTTTGCACACGGGACTCCAGTACACATCCCCAACTATTTAGTTCGCAAACGCTGGTTGCCTGACAGCATCGTTACTCAATCTAACTGTACTGGATGGTTAGCAAATGGGCTTCAAGTCCTAGAAGAATTTTATCGTCGCCCCGCCAACGCCTGCTACAGCGATTTGCGACCAACCATTGAAACTCATTTTCGTACAACTGTAGAACAATTCAAGTCATACATTTTCCCCGCTTTCAATCAAAATCAGAGCCAGTCCATCACTGCCTCCCTAGTTTCCATTATTATCTCTAGTGATAACGCCAGCAGATTTGCCGCCTGTCTACATAGTTGCCAACAACAAATTTATCCGAATCTGGAAATTATTATTGTTGAACACGACTCGACCGAGAACTTGAGCGAAATTAGTCGCCAATTTGCCAGCACAACTAAAGGACGTGTAATCTTAACTCAATGCCAGCAACCAGGAGCGAGTGCTGCTTACAATCATGGATTAGCTTTAGCTACTGGTGACTATATCCAATGGCTTTCTGGCTCAGATGAATTGACACCCCAAAAAATTGCCTTGCAAGTAGCAGCATTAGAACAAAATCGTCACTTTGACATTGCCTATGGTGATTGGCAATGGTGCTTTTATCAAAACGAGCAGTGTCAATTGAGAATTGCTTTCGCATTCCAACAGAATGACGACGAAAGAATGCAGAGACTAATGCATAACTGGCAACCTCTTCATGCCTTCCTAATTCGTCGCTCTACAGCAGTGCGCTTGCAAGAGTTACAAGTGTGGAATGATCCACAGACTCAATTGGATGCAGACCGGGAGTATTTAACTCTAGCAGCAATAGTGGGGTTTCGTTTTCTTCACGTTCAACATTCTACCGTCCTCTACAATCATTTCTCCTCCAGTCAGATGAAGTTGTCCGACTCTTACGTTCTGAGAGTCGAGAGACTCAAGCAAATGTTTTTACGCTTTCAATACCATGCCACGATGCAGCCACTAAGTGAAATTACAGAACAACATTGGTTTCTGCTCAAGCAAAGTTGGGATTTGTGGAAACTCGCACCAGTCACACTTCAGCAACACGGAGAAGACGCTTTTTTTCTTCAGCACTCTCAAAAAGAGCTAGGAATGCCGCTCAACTTAGCCCAAGCCAGAATAGTCAGCGCCTTATATAAATCTGATGAAGCTTGCACTTTAGAAGATCATGCTCGTCAAATTGTGCGGATATTTTGGAAGCAAATCGTTCAACAGTCTGGAGGTGAGGCAAAAAATGTTGCAGCCGAGCTAACAAGATGGGTAGGAGTTGCTCATCCCGAAACTTCTGATTCTTCCCCTCACCAACTAGCACAGGCTGGAAGTCAAAGTACATCTTTACTGCAAGCGAAAATTGATGCAATTCCGTTGTCTGCCCCGTTGTTTGTAGAACAGCAATTGGCAGTGCTTTACGTACTGGACAAACTTCGGACTGCTGGAATGCTTAACCAAGTTTCTGCTCCACAGTCAGAAATAAATCAGTCAATGCCAGCTAGATAAATCTTGTAAATTCTTTTCCGAAAAAACATCTAAAACATATAAAAACTTTAATCTAACTATAAATTCACTTGTCAAGCCAGAATTTTACCTAAAAAACAACCAGTAATAATTTCCGTAAAGCTTCGGTAGACTGAAACGGAAATATTATCTTATCTTCAACTCAAGTACCTGCATTATTCAAAGATTCGAGGTTTGATGAATATCTAGAAGTGTTGAGTTCGTTCCAATCCTTAAAACTTGAGAATTCCGAAATCATTTTTTACCTCAACTATCTTCATCAAAGATATTTGTTTTCTGAGAGCAAGCATTTATTCAACTCTTAATTAATCAAATGGCTCTTTAGTACTCTATCTACTAAATCAATGCACCCAAAAGCTGAAAACCTTGATTTAGCATTTTTTTTTGGGAATTTTTCGGCTTATGGGAGCAAATAAAAAACTCTCAATAGATAATTATCCGGCTCCGTTTTTCGTCACAATAATTTCTTATTAAAAAGATATAATTTATGCCAATTTCTGATCTGATTCTCCCCACTGATACCTCTTCATCTCAAGGAGGGTTATTACCATCTTCTCTGACAGGAACATCTTTCAGCAGTGCTTCAGATAATAATTCGTCATTAATAGGGTTGCAAAAAACATCTACAACAAGTAGTGCTTCTGGTCTGATTGGCTCTAATCAGGAAACTCTTACTAACTACAGTAATTCTGTTAGTACTATCTCTGATAGTTTACCGTTATTTAATCAATCAGTTGTTTCTACATCTCTTGCATCTCAATCACTTCCGAACAATCCGACGACTGGTTTAGACCAACTTACTGGAAGTGGGAAAAATCTGTCCCTAGTTGGAATTAATAGTAACGATTCTCTTTTAAATCCTAGTCCAGTATTAAAGGGAAAGTTTGGTAATTTCGATAATCATCAAAATTTCCAGTTAACTCTACAAGATGCTAAGGGAAATCCAGAAAGCTTTTCTCTGACTGGCGATGGTGAAGGTGAGGTATTTCAAAGTGACCTTGGTGAGCAAATTATTTTCACTGGTACTGATGAAACCACAAATGTCCAAATCTCAGCATCGAATAATCTTCAATTTGGTGATTACATCGGTTCTTCTCTGAAAGTGCAAACAAAAGGCAGTATTAAATCTGGCAATATCACCCTCAAGAATACTGCTCTTGACAATAGTCCTGGACTCAGTTTGCAATCTGGATTGAGCGATTCACAAAGTTCGACTGATAGTGGTTACAGTGTCACTGACCTTGCCACTCTACTTGGAGGCAGTAACAACTATGCTACGGCTATCAATGACTCTGGTCAAATTGTTGGTACTTCTATCAGCAGTGATAATTCACAATATCATGCTTTTCTCTACAGTGATGGCAAAATGACCGACCTCGGCACTTTACCTGGAGGCAGTTACACCACTGCCACAGGTATCAATAACTCTGGTCAAATTGTGGGTCGATCTGATGTCAATACGACGCAACACACTTTTCTCTACAGTGATGGCAAGATGACCGACCTCGGCACTTTGCCTGGAGGCAGTGACAGCTATATTGGAGCTATCAATAATTCTGGTCAAATTGTAGGTACTTCCAGTACTTCCATATACTATCAAGAGACTGTTTATGATGGAAGCCTTACTCTATCTTACCCAGAATCTCACGCTTTCCTCTATCAGAATGGAAATATGAGTGATCTGGGTACTTTACCGAATGCCATTGGCAGCAATGCCACAAGCATCAATAACTCTGGTCAAATAGTTGGTGGTTCTCAACAAGTAGTATTTCACGATACTTCTGTTTACGTTAGTGGTGGCGGTTATGGAAATGAACCTGGTCACATTTATCATAGCGGTTACTACACATCATCAGGACAAGCTTTCATCTACAGTAATGGCAATATGACTGGACTGGGCACTTTGCCCGGAGGCGACTACAGCACTGCCACAGATATTAATAATTCTGGTCAAGTTATTGGCAATTCCAACACTGGTGATAATAACTTTGAACACGCTTTCCTCTACAGTCAAGGACAGATGACTGACCTCGGCACTCTATCTAGCTACCAAGACACTTATGCGATCGCCATCAATGATGCTGGTCAAATCATTGGTGACTCCTACAGTGATTATAATTTTGCTCGCCCTTTTCTCTACAGCAATGGCAAAATGACTGACCTCAACAGCTTGATTCCACAAGACTCAGGCTGGACTTTATTAGACTCTACAGCCATTAACAATAAAGGGCAAATCTTAGGATATGGTCAAATTGGAGGACAATATCATGCTTTCCTCCTTAACCCCATTTCTACAACAGCAACACCCAAGGATGGCATTACTGTAGGCAATATTTCCACTCAAGGTAGTTCTGTTCTCTTGCAGGGGCTTAAGATTAATCTCACTGGCTCCAAAGTTGTCACCAAAGGCGGCAATATTACTTTTGATGGCCCCACAATTCTCAATAGCAGTACTGGTGCTTACACTTTTAACTCTGCTAAATCTACTGTCACTTCCAAGGGCGGCGATATCACCTTTAAAAATACTGTCGATAGTAATAGTGCAGGTGCTTCATCCCTCAGTCTGACAGGAGGTTTGGGCAATATTACTTTCAATAATGCAGTTGGTGGTAATGCTAGCCTTAAGGACTTGACAGTTAATAGTGCTAAAACTTTCACGGCTAATGGTGATATCACTACTAAAGGCAATATCAATATAAATGCTATTGATGACATTACTACAGCTTCTTTGTCTACTACTGACTCAGGGAATGTAAGCATTTCCCTGGGTAAAATAGGTGACAAAAAATACGATTCTAAAGGCAATGTCACCACTGGCAACATTACTGCCAAAGAAGTAGATATTTTGAGTGATGGGGCTTTCAGAACACACAGTGATATTCAAACCAAAGATGGTGATGTAAATATTACTGCTCTTAAAGATATTGTTGTTCACAATATTACTTCCACAAATGCTGGAATTAGTCTGATTAGTGCTACTAATGCTATTACTGCCACTGGGGAAATTATTGGTGATTATGGTGTAACTGCTCTAGCCAAACAGAATATTATCACCGAGAAAATTCAGTCTGCCAATGATGTAGTTCTTCTTAACTCCAGTCAAGGTGCGGTTACTGTCAATGGTTCAATTACCAGTAATAGTGATGTTTCTCTTGGGGCTTTTAAAGATGTAGTTACTCAAGATATTACATCACTTGATGGTGCAGTTGCTTTGATTAGTAGCAGTGGTAATGTTAATGCCCAAGGTGCGATCGCTAGCGTTGATAATGTGACTCTTGGTGCTACTCAAGATGTACTTGCTCAAAACATCGTATCAGCATTCGGTACGGTTGCTTTGGTTAGCAGCAAAGGAAATGTCACTACCACTGAAATTAATAGTGGGAATCAAGTAGCTATACAAGGCGACCAGAACGTGACTACAGGTAAAATCAGTTCGCAGTGGGGTAAAGTTGCCCTAATTGCCAAGCAAGGTACTGTTACTACACAAGGCGATATTACAACCAATAACGGTGATGTATATATCTCTTCTGTTGGCGATGTTATTAGCCAAAACATCATCTCAAACGGTGGAGTAATTGCGATCGCCAGTTCTCAGGGAGCAGTTACAACTGGGTATCTCCGCTCTGACGGAAATAACACTGGTGGCAAAATTTACGTACAAGCTGATGGCTCGGTTAGAGTTACTGGTTCTGTTTTGATTAACGATGCTAACTACAGCATCTACACTGGTGTCAAGAAAAAAGGATTGATTAATATTGCTTACGAAAGCGGCGTTCTTAAATCTAATAAGTCCAAGTTCGTTATTGGGAATGCAAGTATTAATGGTACCGCAGCAGGTATTTACGGCCCTTATGCATTAAAGGATAAAGATATAAACATATTTGAACTTCTTAAAGATTCTGGTATTCTATTATTTCGGGTAATAGAGGAAATCTTCAAAGGAAATGATAATCAACCTACAACAAATCCATCACACGTAGCTGATATCAATCCGATTACAGGAAATCCTTACAGTAATCAAAAAGAGCGTGAGCTAGTTGAGCAATTAAAAATAGCACAGCAAAGAAGGTTGAATGTGCTTATCCATAACAAAAACAATCCAGAGAGGATAACGGAGCAGGAGGTTTTTACTAAAGGTAAAGTAGAGCCGGAACACGGATGCTTTAATCTTGAATTAGATCGGCATTTAGGTGATGCAGCAGATAACTCTAAACCAGAATTAGGCAAAGATATAACACATAGTCTTTATGCTACTTATGTTACTGGTGCGCCGGGTGACTACCTTGTGATCACTTCGTCAGGATTATCAGCATTCTATGATGGGCTAGTAAGAGCAAAAGGAGCTATAGTTAAGAATGGACTAAAGCCTCCTGGATCAGTAGCAGAAGTTAAAACAGGATATGGATGGTTGAAGAAATATTTACTGCTTCCTGGCGATTCAAACTATATTCCTCCTACTGAACAAGAAAAATTTATATTTAGAAAAATGATTAGCCAGATAGACAGAGAAGCAGAGGTAGCTAAAGATTGCGGACTTCAATACTTCATGTGTTTTAGTGACAAAGAAGCTGGTTTAGCTGCCAGGCAGATGTTTGAATACAAGCAGCCTCCCCGTACTAAAAATTCGGTTCCGGTTCACTATCTTAAATTGCCCATTTTCAGAAAGGAACAACCCTAGATGTAAATTCTGTTAGTAATGAGCTAAGTCAGAGTATCAAACTGGATACAACTAAAAATGTTTGAGAGATACTGGAATTTTACCACTTGTATTCGATCAGATAATCTTGCTGCCATTGCAGATGCAATGACCCGCCTCCTGGAGCAGGAAGAAGGTTGCCGTCGTCTTACTCATCTGCCTGAGATCACAATTGACTCAGAACAACTCCGCCATCTTCCTGCTTGGGAGCGACCGCGCTTATGGCTCATCAGCTTATGCAGAGGTGAAGACGGATGGACAATTGTGAAAACTTGGCCAAATGAGTTACTTTGTACGCGGGTAGAAAGTGTTACTCGCCCCCGGCTATCAGCGTTAGCAATGCAGTTGGGGTGTGATATTTTTCATTTTCGGGTAGTTCGTGACATTTGCGGAATCTTGCTGGAAGCAGATGCAACTGGTCATATCTTCCTTTCTGGTTGGAATGATTACGAAGGAGCTAATAGTTTAGATGAAACCCATCTATTTTATGGAGAACAAATTAATGCACCTGAGCCAATTTCACAGTTTTCTCTGTTAACAGTGCCAGAGCAAATGCAGGAAGCAATGCGAGTACATGAAAACCCAGAAATTGCAAGAATTGAAGCTGAGTATGAGCGGCTGTTGGCAGAAGACCCAGAATCAGAGTTATTGATTAACCTACAAGATGAAGTAGAAAAGGGTTATGCCGAACGCATAGATAATGCCTTAGCAAAAGTAATAGATAGCTCCAATTTTTGCTGGTATTTGACAGATTTGCTTTACAATGTTTACGCCGAACCACAACAGCTTCAAGATCAAGGAGTGCAACTCTTATACTTACAACCACCCAATACTTACAACCCAACTCCCCCCAACAGCCAAATTTCTCTTGATTCTTTGTCTGAATATGAGGATCATGACTGTTTTTAATTTTTTGAAGCACAAAAATTATAGAAACCGATTTAAGCATAAGCTAGTGATGCGTGCGACCTTAATAATTTTAACTATAGGAAGTTGGCAGTGTTTATTCAGTCCCGAAATTACACTACCTGTATCCAGTCAAATAATTTAGATTCAATCGAACTGGCTGTAAGCCGCATCTTTGATCTTGAAGGTTGCCGTCGCATTTCCCTACCACCCCAAACCTTATCAAATGAGGAATTGCGCCAAACTCCCTACCTGCTATTACCCGACCTATGGATTGTCGGACTGTTCGTTAGCACTCCGGGATGGACTATAGTGAAAACCGAACCGAATGAACTACTATGCCGTCGGGCTAGGGGTGCTGCTCGCCCTCGCCTATCAGAACTAGCTATGCAAATTGGTTGCAATGCTTTTCACTTCGGCGCATACGGTCATGATGGTATCCTTCTGGAAGCAGATGCTATGGGTCAGATGTTTATTTCTGGTAGCGTTGACCGTATAGAAGAAGAAGAAAACCAGTTTTATGACGAACAGATTAATGCAAATGGGTACTCACAATTCTTCTTACTAGATGTGCCAGAGGAAATACGGGCAGTTGTGAAAGCACCTTCCCCTGAACAGCAACAGGAAGAAGAAAGAAGGTTGTCAGAATTAGATATGTTGATAGGAACCGAGGAGGAGCCATTTGATGCCCAGTCAGAAATCGGAGAATTACTCAAGGGCCATTCTTGGCGAATAGATGAAGCTTTAGAGCCTCTGCTGGGGGGTTCCCCCTCTTATTGGCATATCTGGAAGAATAATTTGTTTTATCTAGCTTACACCCAGCAACAGCAACTTGCTGCGGACGGGGCACGGTTGCTGTATTTCCAACTTGCCGAACATTATCGGCAACTTGACCCTCTGTACGAAATTCAAGGATGCTATTAAGATTTCTGTGCTTGTTAGTTTGCAAATAGCCAGAAATGCCTAGCCACGGCTATAACCTCCATTTAGGTACGCGATTGCTTTTCCCCTGAATTTCCACCCAATAGAAGCTGGCTATATAGAAATTCTAGAAAGCTTTTTTTGAGACAAACTCAACAAATGCTTAACGGTAATAGTTCTTAGTCCTAGAAATGTAGCAATGATTAAAATTATCGCATCTCACCAGATTCCTTGATATATTCCACTAACTCTCTGGTATACCCCCCTTCAGAGATTCGTGCCAAATTCCCCACCAGAATAAACAGTTCTCGCGCTCTACTCACAGCAACATTCAGTAAATTAGGTCGCCGATTAATAAACCAGAGACTATCAGTTGCAGAGTATTGGCGAGTCGAGAAAATTATCACTGATTTCTGTCCACCTTGGAACGTGTGAACTGTGCCAATGCTCTTGGGGGAAAAATCTGACCAGCGAGATTTTAAACGTTGAGTGAGCGCATCTACTTGACGGCGGTAAGGTGAAATCACGCCAATCGTGTTGTCAGAGTCAGGAGAATTTAAGCAATAACCCGCCGCTAACAACTCCTCAATCAACGCTTCTACTGCATCAACTTCTGCCCAATTAACGTTGTTCTCCAGCTTCCCTTCCACATGGCTTGCAATCAGGTTAGTACCTAACCGAGAAGCTTTTGGTTCAGTTTTGATGACCATTCCGTAATTGCACAAGCGATCGCAAAAATCAGCAATTACCGGAACGCAACGGTAATGATATTTAAGGATAATGCCCTGACCAATATCTTGCGGTTGCCCTGATCCCCCAGCTGCTCGGTGATAAGCTGTTGTTGCTGTGGGGCTGTAGCGGTCATAATCTACATCTGTTAGCCCCTGTTCTAGAAACGACTTGCTGCGATATTCATCTTTCTTCTGGTCACTTAAATTAACAACCGGCTCCAATTGCAATGGATCGCCAACAATCAAAGCCCGATTACACCTCACTAAAACTGGAAAAACTTGATGCGGCGGAATCTGACCCGCTTCATCTACAATTACTTGGTCAATACAGCCACTATCGGGATAGGGTAACAAATTGCGGATGGAGTGCAAAGTGCAAAGGAACACCGGAAATAACAGGCTGATATCCCGATAAATGTTTCTCCAATTATGACTTAACTGACGGTAAGCATCCCATTCGCCATTCAATAATGCAATGTAAGTTCTTATGGAAGCTATCACCTCGTCTTTCCGTCGCAGAGCTTCTTGTTGCTGAAATTGCCAAGACAACTCAAATAATTCTACTTGCTGCAAGTGTAATTCGCTGTAGAAACGACTGTAAAAATCTTTGGTGGGATAAGTAGCGAGTCGGTTTTCGATTTGAGAACGGCGAGTAATCAGGTCTTTGAGTTGCTGCTTTCTTGAGGAGAGCTGCTGTTGTGTGCTGTCAATACCATTCTGTTGTTGCTGCCAAAAAGATGCTTCTGCAATAAGCTGGTCAACACTCTGCTGGGCGGCGATGAGAGATTCAGTTGTTAGTGGGATTTGAAATTGAAAAGGGGTGGCCAGCGTCGCTAACACAGGCATCTCTATCTGTTTGTGCAAGCGTTTGAGAACATGATGTGCGCTGGTTTTGGTTATCGACTGCCAGAATCGTTTAATCGTCTGCAAAAGCTTGACAAACCAGAAGTCATTTCTACTCTTATTCTCCCTGTAATCTTCAGACGGCAAAGAACGCCTAGCACTGTCAAGATATTGTCCTATCTGCTGGTAAGCTTCTAGGGGGAACTTATTGTAGTCGCGGTCAAATTCTAATGGTGACGAAGATTCAAATGCAGAAGTCTTTATCGCCTTGTCAAGCAATTGTATATCAAGGCATAGCTCATCTAATAATTGCTCATCAACACAAATCTTTTTCAGCTCGTCTTCGTCTTGTTTTCTATAAGATTCTATTTGCTGAACACCAGCTAACAACTGTTGTTTTGCTGACTCCCATTCATCGTAATTAAACGTTTCTTTGGCTAACCAGTCGAGTGCAGCTTGCAAATTAGGTAAAACTTGGGTGTCAACTAAATCCCTAGAGCCTCCTGATAAGTAGAAACGGTCAGAGGTCAAGTTGTTGGCTAAGATTTTCTCAACGTTATTTACAGCAAATTTGTTAGTGCTTGTTACCACAGTTAGGTTACTTTTATCTTGACCCGTTGTTGCTAATTCCACTGCTCGATGTACCACTTGCTGGGCTATCTTATGCAGCAACAGCGTCGTCTTGCCATTCCCCGGTGGGCCAATCACAGCAGTAATAGGATTTAACTGCGAATGTTTAAGAGCAAGTGCTTGATAGTCATCCGCCTGTGAGTTGGGAAAAGCACCCAAAAAAAGTACTTCATGTTGAGGTGCTTTTGGTTGTCCAAACAGGTACTCGTAAGCCGGATGTCCTGGTCTTGACCACTGAAAGTAATTCTGGTCGCTAATTTTCTGAAAATCTTTTTTGAGGTTGTAATTAAAAGTCGCGTAGTCAAAATCCAACAAATAAGGGAGAAGTTTTGACCGCACGGGAAACGGCGGTATTTCAATCAGCCCCATAAAATCTTGTAGCGTTTTAAAGGGACGATTGAAAGTAGTTTCGAGAAAAACTTTCAACCCTTCCCTTGTTACCAGTGACTCAGCCGCTTCTTCCTCTAGTCCGTACCACTGCATCAAATTGGGAATAACAGGCTGAAACTCATAATCAGTTAAATTCCATCCGCTACTGCGATAATTGCCCTCGAATATTGGGGAAACGTTGATAGTGAACAACGGGCGAAATTGACGGCGATTCAATTCAACTACATAAAGCTGCGGGAAAGCTACAGCAATTGATGGTAATTTTGTTTGCTCAAAGTTCTTTGCACTTTTAAACGGTTGCTTTAGTTTTTTAAATAAAGACTCGTCTATTAATAATTTATCGCCTACTAGATTTACGAGAGAATCCCAGATGTTCGGTTGTTCTGAATCGTCAGCTTCTACTTTGGCATTACTCAAATTTTCAACATGGATGTAATCTAACCAAGCTTTGAGTAATGCTCGAATCTGTGAATCTGATGCCATCTCTGTTTCTCCCCTCGCACCCAATCATGAATCAAAGGTAAAAAGACTCTACTCGTAGAGATTACCTGACAATTTACCCCAAGTCACTCATCCCCTAGTAAGGCTTCGAGCTTGTTTAAAAGGTTTACTAGCTGCTTTTGCTTGTCTTTTTCTTTCCATAACTGACGCTTTTTAATGCGCTGGGTGATATTTTGGAGGCGGTCTGGTATTTGGTTAGATGCTTTCGAGTCGGGCGTAAGTTCTACATCCGTCCAGGCTGTGATTTTTTCTTTGATTTGGCTTAAAGACCAATCGTTAGCGATCGCTTCGGACAAAAGTTTTTTTCGGATTTCATTATTTCTTACCCGCGCCAAGACTTGTGCTTTGGTGTATTCCAGTTTCCCTTCTCGCAGTGCTATTAAAATTTCTTCGGGCAGATTGAGCAAAGGTAAGCGTGTGGTAATAAACGATAGCCAATTCATGAGTCCCAGACTCTCAAACACCTGTTGTACCGTGTTTGATTGTTCTTCATCTAGGTTAGGAGAAACGTTTTTACTAGATTCAGTTTCATCGGCTAACTGGTCAGAAACGTTGTCAAGAGATTGTGGATTATCGGGGTTAGGAAAAACGTTTTTCCTAGATTCATTTTTCTCGGCTAACTGGTCAGAAACGTTGTCAAGAGATTGTGGATTATCGGGGTTAGGAAAAACGTTTTTCCTAGATTCATTTAATGAGTCTTTTGACTGCTGTTCCCCCTTGCTGTGAGCGTTTTTCATTCGATACAGCAAGGATTTGACGGCTTCTACATCGCAATGCAGCCGGATTGCCAACAGGTGCAAGATGCCTTCAGTTTCTTCAACAGGGTTAAGGTCTTCTCGTTGCAGGTTTTCAATCAAAGCCAACTGAAACGCTTGGTCATCAGATAGCTCACGCACAACCACAGGCACAACTTCCAGTTCTGCTTCAAGTCCTGCCCGATAACGTCTTTCTCCTGCTACTAATTCATATTTCCCTCCACCTAGTGGACGCACTAACAGAGGTTGGAGAATGCCATGCTGCTTGACTGACTCAACTAATTCTTTTAATGCTTGTGGGTCAAAGTATCGTCTGGGCTGGTGTTGAGGCAGAACTATATCTGAGAGTTTGATAGTAGTTTCAGTAGCATAAGGCAACTCGCCATCTGGGGAAGATAACCAAGGTGCAGGGGGTGGAGTTGTAATTTGACCCCCAAAGGGTTTGTCTGTTTGTTTGCGTCGGATCATAAAGCCTCCAAAGCTAAAGCGATTTCTTCAAGAATAGTGACTACAGGATGTTTCGGGTCAAATACTGCTAGGGGCGCACGTTCTTCTGACGCATCGACAAAAGCGGTAGCTCTGGGGATGGGTGGGAAAATACGACCCCAAGCTGAAAGTTGTTCTTGGATGGCAGCCAATGCTCGTTTATCGGCTGAGTTCTGTTGAGCATACCGCGTGGGAATAAACCCGGCTATTTGGATTTTGCGGTTGGCTTTATTTTTTACGTGGGTGATAGTTTGTAAGAGTTCGTCTGTTCCCTCAAAGGCTTTGAGATGGGTTTCCACGGGAACGAGTACGTGTGTGGCCGCGACTAAGGCGATATAGGAAAGCAATCCTAAGCTGGGGGGACAATCTATAAGAATGAAGTCGTATTCATTTAGAACAGATTCAACGGCTTCCTTAAGGCGCAACTCGCGCATCGCAGCACTGACTAACTGCATTTCTGCTCCACTTAGGACTCGGCTTGCTGGAACCAAGTCCATGCCGTGAATGCCCTCATGAATCGGTAAGGGCTGCTCATCGATAATGGCATCAGCAACGGTTTTTTGTAACTGAGATGGCACTAACCCCATGAATTTGGTCAAGGACGCTTGGGGGTCTATGTCGATGAGGAGAACGCGATGTTTTCGTCGTGCTAGGTGGTATCCCAAATTTTGGGTCAGTGTCGATTTGGCGACACCACCCGCCTGGTTAAACAGGGCAATAATGCGGCATGGAGGGTCAGAAGTTGACACTGGCTTTCGTTCCTAGAAGATACGATGATCTTTGGTCAACCGGCTCGGTTTTAGTTTCCAGTTTCTTGAAGTGTATCAGAAGAAGAGAAGTTCTAGCTAAGACGGTAATTTCAGCAGTAGACTTTATAGAATCAAGCAACATTAAGTCATTCCTATGACAACCAAACAAGCCATTTTTGAAGCGATTGAACAACTGCCATCCCAGCACCAAGAAGAGGTGTTGCGGTATGTTCAACAGCTTGCACTTACCCAGAAATCACCCTCCTCTTACTCACCCACTGGCAGTAGCGACCCCCTGGCAAACTTTATCGGTGCAGTATCTCATGGCTCCTTGGCTGCCAACTTAGACTCGGAACTCTATGGCGACTAAGTGCTGAAATGGTCAAATGTGCGTGCGCGGTGTGGTAAAAAGTAGCTATTAAGAGTGCATCATGGAGACAAACTATACATTCAAATTCAATTCGGCAACTGGCAGATTCAACAGCAGCAATACGCCTAGTCACGCACTATATGTTACAGCCATCAAGTTTTTTAACAAGTTTTTGCACAAGAGAAATGTACGATTTATTATCAAAATCTCTCCAAGTTGTTCTACTCCCAAAAACACCAAAATTTATAACAATCGGAAGCAAACCCTGATTCGTAACTATCGGCCACACTTTTTCATAAGACAAATACTCTCCTCCTTGTCGCCAGCCAATGCGATCACAAAATTCGCTCCAGACTTGTTCTGTTCCATCTAAATTTTTGTAAATCTTCTTCTGAACGCTAAAACCAAAATGACCCTTGCTGGCATATACCCAAAGTTGGTCGATGATGCGGAGGTCTTCACACGGAAACTTAAAAATCTTTTCTTCATTTAAAAATTTTCCACCCACCCTCTTGTTCATTAAATCTGCTGTTTCCTCATTAGCCTTTTGCCATTCTTCATTCCATAAATAATCAGCAAGTTGACTGTATATAGATGATAATTGAAACTTAACTAGACTAATTCCGCTATTTATTTCTTCTTTAGATGATTTATAATGAACCGCTATCTCACTTAGCTGATTACCGTAACTTGTTCGATACCATTTTCCTAACCACACACAAAACCGATTTGCATGTTTCCAACTTATCCCAGTAATCGTTTCATTAGCATCTCCTTCAGGAAATCTGCTGCTTTCCCAGTGTTGGGGTTTACAAGGCTCTCCTGTTTCATCAAGAAACAGTTGATATTCAGCACAAGTAATGTAGCTATCATCAATTTCTGATTCTTGATCAATTCTTATAAAATTTCTCAAACGCCGTATTAATCTTACTTTAGCTGCAAAATGGAAAGTTTCTGGGTCAGTTGATTCTAATCCATCTTCTAGTCTATTTATTAGTTCTTTCTTTACATTGGAATCTACTACTAAACACTCTTCTAGACAATCATAAGCCAATACCCAAACATCAAGTGATGGAGAATTCATCTCCATCACTGCACGAATCAGTTGAGTAGCATTGTTTTGGGCAGCATAGAGGCGAATTGTTTCTGCCCACCAAGATTTATTAATATTTGCAATTAATAAATCCTCTTGCTTCAATTCGCTAACCCGAACTGCTGCTAAATATTCCTGAACACTTAAGTGAGGAAATTGATAAGTTTTTAACTCTTTTTCTACTAAAAACCCATTGATATTACAAATATACTTAATAAACTCTTCTGCATTGACCTTATTGCCAACTACAGTCTTCAACTGTTTTTGTATCCAAAAAGTTCCATCTGCCAGAGCAAACTCAGTCTTTTGCTGCTCCATTAATTTTAGTGCTAGTACTTGCAGGACAGATTGCTTGTCTTTATCTGTTAACGTATCGAGAGGATGATCTTGATCGATAAGCTCCTTTGCTTCCAGCCGCTTTCCTAGTAAAACCTCACACATCTCCCTATAAAGCTCAACTCGTTTTTCGGGCAAAGTCTTCTCTTTAAGATTTAATTCATCATGAAGCTTACAAATCATTGTTAATAGCAATGGATTCACAGCCATTGCTGCTAATGGAGAACTTTTTCTAATCCGTTTTATCAAATCTTCAGATTGTTTTTGAGCTTCTTCCTTTATTGCTGACATCTGAACGCACGATTTTTTTGTCTTCTTCTTTACTTCCAAATACCATTGACTAATAAATCTACGAACTTGCTCCGGTTTTAATTGTTGGACTTCTAAAACTATGTCAACCTTATTTAATTTTGCCTTTTCATAGCCTCCTGGTCTAGATGTTAGGATAAAAGTAGCGTTACGATATTTTTGTATTTGTTTATCAATCCAAGCACTCATTTGCTTACGCTGACTTTCATCTGCTACTTCATCTAAGCCATCTAGCATTATTAAACATTTATTATTTTTCTCTTGATTTAATTCTTGCGACAACCATTGCAACACTTGTTTATTTATTACTTGTTCGGCTATCAATTCTGCTAAAGATGTATTCTTATTCTGAACTATTGTTTGATACACCTTTCTTATAAGCAACAATACTGGAATTAGTTCTAGAGCTTGATTATGGTAGTTTTGTTGTGCTTCATTTGCATAAATGAGAGTTAAATGTTTCAAAAGAGTACTTTTACCCGCTCCTGGTCCACCCAGCAGCACTATACACCCCCTCGCCTGCTTATCATATGATTGTGCTAAAAAATGCCAAATTTCGTCTTCTCCCTTATTATGATCATTTGCTCCATTAGTCTCTAGCCAAATCATTTCATGGTGTGTATTCTTGGCATGATTGAATTGTATCTTAAGTGGCACAAATACCTTTGGTAATTCCAAGGCATAATCTTGGCTTAATCCTTCTGTTTGATAGCTTTGAAAGTTCTCAATTAAATCTTGGTAATATTCTCTTTGAGTTTTTATTTTTAATACTGCTATCGAAACTTTTTGAGAGAGTTCCATGTTTGTTTTATAACAACCTTCATCAAAAGCTTTATAAATAACATCTTCCTGATTTGCTCGTTGAGAAGTTAAATATTTATAAAAGTTTTTAACAAATATCCTCTCGGCATTTATAGGTTTTTTATCATTTGATTCTTTTATATCTATCGATTGTTTCATACCAATTACATAATTAATGTATTCGCTAATTAACTTAGCTGCTTTAAATGAATAGCTTGAATAAATAAGCACACACTTAACATAATCGCTATGCCTCTCAAATAATTGTGCTAACCTTGTTGGTGAGATAGGTTCGTCCTTTCCTTGATCATCCGTAAAAAAGAAAGAGCCATCCTGATTTCCCCATCCACAAATATGAACAATTTGAGGGCGTTCTTCTTTGATTGCATCATCAAAAACATTTAGAGAATGTACATTATTTTTTATAATAATATCAAAAAAAGTTTGTTTATCTTCTCCTTGAATAGCTAACTCTATTTCCTTAAGTTCTTCATTAAAAAGTAATTCATCGGAAACGGCTACCAAAATGAAGATTTTCTGCTGCTGAATACTTAGTGCTGAGAGAAGATTTGATGACGAATCCGAAGGTACTTCCGATGGCGGCAAATCTTGTGGCAGCAATTTTTGAGCAATAGCCTTTAAGCAAGGGTTTCCAGGGTTGGCTTTACGTGCAGCACGAATTAAAGCTTCAACCCATCCCTGAGAATTTGCTGCTTCAATTAACTCAAAGATAACAGTTCCTAAATCTTTGTCTACTGCTGCTATTTGTGAAAGATTTCTATTTAATTGTTCAGATACCATCTGAGTTAATAATCCGTTTTGAGGAAAAGCATTAATTAAACCTTCTCGTAATTCTATGCGTTGTTCACCAGATAAATGCATCTTTCTCAATACCTCATATTTTCACTACAAGTAAGAATTGTTGTGGCTGGTTCAAGCGATTGCACTCCAAACCCCATTACTACTTAGTTACTTTGTCTCTGGTCGCAGATTCATTAGACATAGCACCATCATTAGCTCTCAACTATTGCTTGCTCGCATCCCTAAATTGGTCGTAAAAGGTTTTAATGATTGGATTACTCCCAATCCTGGGCTAACTTAATTTCATGTCGTAATTCTGGCGATAAATCATTTAGAACTGCGTGTATTGCAATACCTTCATTGTGAAAGGTTATTACCTCACCTTTCACCGTTTCTTGTGGTAAAGTCTGATATCTCTCTTGGGGTAAATTTGCATAATATTCTTGTGGTACACATGTTGCAGCGTGGTGCAATCCGATAACTTTCCAATAATCATTAAGTACGGGAGAACCAGAAGAACCGCCTTCAGTATCTGTCAAGTAACGTAAAAAATCTTTATTAGCACCAGTTCCTATATAGAAGTTATTACGGATGGCATAAATAAGTGGACCACCACGAGGGTGCTGAATAATGTTTAAGCGGTATCCGCGTTCCAATTCAGGTTGTTTCTCAACCAGACATAGTGGTTTACGATCTGCAATTTTTTCTGACTCTTTCAATCGTACAATGGCGTAATCAAGCTTTTGATTGCTTGCTAATAGTTCAGCATTCTGACAGGCTAGATATGAACCACTTTCACTCAAGAAATCAAACCAGGCAGTCAAATTCTCAGCTTGCAGTTGGAAATCCTCTGGAGTTGCAGGAGACTCGTAGCTTCTATCTCGTGCCTCTATAACATGGTGATTTGTAATTAATATACCTGGTGCAATAATCCAAGCCGTACCAAAAGTATCATCTTTAGCATTACCGCCAAAAATACGTGGAACTCTTAATCGACATATACTTTTGCTAGTTTCTAATGCCTTTTGTACAAAGACGAAAGGTACGCGTTCATCACGTCCTTTAAAAAGAAGTTTTTCAGGTTCGAGAGGTGGGACAGATGGTGCTGGTATCTCGCCACCATAGTACAGTTCTAGTTCTTGAATAATTTCTTTAAAAGTGCTGCTTAATTCTCCTTGCCAGCCTTGAATATATTTCATTGCGTTGTCGGCGATAACGATCAGAGGTCTAACCCCAGTTTTTGTATCTCTTCCCAGCCGCACAAATCCACTAATGATGTGATTTAAATCAAGACGGCTAATTTCTTGAGAGCGGGTTATATCAATCCGTGGTAGTCCTTCTAACAGACTACTTCTTCCACTAAAAGTATCAGTGACGGATAATTGTAGCAATGCATCAATAAATTGTTGCTGGATATTACGGTCTAACTGCTTGTTAATGCTCGTCATTATACAACTCCTCAAATGCTACATTTATTTGATCACGCAAAGATACTAAATCTTCACCAAGACCATAACCATTGGCATATTGAAAAGCATTATCTATAAGAATGTATAGAGGGTGTTCTGCTGAAAATTGATTGCCCCGTTCTCGCAATTGTTGAACAATTAAGGAAATATCAGTCCTAGCATTGACATTGCTTCGATTCAAACTATCTGAATTTTGAATATTTAACAAAAATGCAGTTCGACCCTGAAAAGAATCGGCAGCAGGAATTGCAATCAACTTGTTTACAAGATTCGAGAGAAGTTCGCGCAACCTCACAGTAACTGAATAATCGGCTGTTAAAGAGTCAGAATTAGATGTTATGTAAGCTTCAGTAAAGTCTCGAAGTGCTTGATTGCCTGGGTTGTAATTTTGAGCAGCGTGAATCAAATCGTTTAGCCATCCTTCAGCCTCAGCCATTTGAATCAATCTAAAAACAATATCTTGTAAATTACTACCACCAGCAATCGCTTCTAGATTCTTTTCTAACTCCAAAGAGAGCATTTGCTCTAAACTTGATCTTGTAGGAAATGCACTTATTAGTGCTTCTTTCAATTGTCTGCGCTGTTGTCCGCTAAACGTCATTTATAAAGCTCTCCTCTAGCAGTAGTACAGAAATATTATTTTCTTATGGGTAAGTTCGACAGCAATCTCAAATATCTACTATCGAACCATCAAGTTTTCACTCAATCACATCATCTACTTCAATCAAATCCCATTCTTTTTCAACACGATCAATTGTACTTTCGTACTCAGTATCAACTGTTAGAGATCCAAGTCCAAAAAAACCTTTTTTCAACTTGTGAAAGCCTACTAGAGGTATAATGTCGCTTTCAGTAGTTAGTTTAAATCCTATATTATTCTCTGACTTGGCTTTAAAGGTAAGGTTGACATCTGCTAAATCAATGGTAGTTTTACCTTCTGCTTCAAGAGTTATAGAAGAATTATTTGACGCAGAAATGATGATAGTAGCAGATGTTGCTTGCAATAGTTTGGTCACAATGACATATTCTGCTTTCCAGTGTCCGATATTATATAGATTTATTATTTTTTCTTTAAAGTTAGGCAGATTATCAATAGACTTAAACACACAGCCCGGTGCATTAAAAAAAACAGAATTTTTATTAGAAAATTTTATTTCTAACCTGGCATTAATATCTGCAAATTCATTCACCTTAGCCTGGGCTTGAGGAGAGACTTCTATAATTTGGGTGCTTGCAGACGTATATTTGTACCAAGCGGGAGGGGCTAGAGGATTTGGAGAGGCTTCATGAATCTCTATACCTCTAAAAAGTTCTTTTAAATTTCCTTCTTTATTGAAAATACCGTCTTTTAAATATCCAAAATCTCCTAAGACAATAGCTTCGTTTGGAAGCCAGTTAGCGTATAGCTTTGCAAAATTTTGATGAATTTCTTTAGCATATGATTTTGCCATTTCCATAAACTTTATCCTTTAATAAGAAACCATTTAAAAAGTGAATCTTTAGAATGCAATCTAATGTAACATAATCCGTAGTTTTTCATAAAAAGAGTGATTTTATTTTTGTAGTTGCTTTACTATTTTTATCCCAAAGCAGTAAAAGTAATAAATTCTGGTAATGATTAATATACCAACTTTAGGGAACAATAAATTTAAAATGGCTAAGACCATCGCTTAACTAAAACCTCCCCAGAACTCCTATCAGGGCTAACGTGCAGATATTTACTCGTGGTATCCAAACTTGTATGCCCAAGAGTAGCCTGAACCAAATGCACTGGAACACCTTCTTCTATTGCGTGAGTAGCGTGACTGTGCCTAAACCAGTGCGCTGAAACATTCATGACATCGTAACACTACCCCTAACTGTATAAATCGACATTGTTCAAAAGTCCAAAGCAGAGATCGCGTTTTGCTTCTGCTTCTCAGTTACCCCCAGATATCGCTCCAAAGCTGCCAAAGTCCGATGTCCCGATATCTCCTGTATGTGGCGCAACGGTATCCCGGCATCGCTCATCCTGGTTAACGCAGTCCTGCGGAAGCTGTGCGTACTCACCCCCTCAATCCCCAGCCGCACACAGGTATCTCTGAGGATTTTGTCAGCGCTGACCTTGTGGATATGTAAGAGTCCATGCCGACCAGGAAACAAAAACTCCTTGCGGCGGTTGGGGTTGTACTCTTCTAAATACTGCTTGAGCTTGGGATGCACTTGGATTTCCCTAGTGTCCCGCTTACCTTTGGTGTTCACGCTGCGTAATACTAACACCCCTCTGACACCGTTGCTGCCAAACACATCTTTCACTGCCAACGTGCAAGCTTCGTTGATCCGGCAAGCAGCATAAAGGCACACGCCGAACAAAGCGCGATCGCGTGGGTTGACAAAGCCCTCGTTAAATAGGAGATTGATTTGGTCGGGGGTAAGGATTTCTGCCCTACCGAATCTGTTTATTTTCATAGGTTCTAGCCTACATTGTCTAACAGTAGAAACACAATGTAAACGCCTGGAAACCTATATATTCCGTGAGCAACTTCAAACCACTAGACTCAGTTAATCTCTGCTTATCAATCCCAACCGCTACAACCCGCATAATGGCGTTGGCTGATAAAATTAGCTTATGTGAAGAGCGCTATTGCCAAGTAGGGGTATGATCCGCACTTAATACTCATACCTAACTTATAAATGAAGCGATCGCTTCATTTATATGTCCATGATTGAAAAGCCTTACTGTTATTGCAGCTAATAAACAGTTAGTTGCTTTATACTTAAATGAACGGCAATTTCTTCATTGAAGCTCACTTCTGACTATCATTGGTAAAAAGTCACTTATTGGGGGTGAAGTAATGGACGAGCCTAAAGGGGACGACAAAAACAATTTTCTTTACCCTCGCAGTCGCTACTACGGTCAGGTTAAGCCAGAGAATTTAGTATTTAATGCCAACCTCCAAGAATTTGCTCAAAAAGTTGGCTACATTACCTCTTTAGAAACCAATAGTAAGCTTTCTCCTGATGAGGCTTACAAACAGATTAAGGCGCTTTGGAAACTTTTGTTGTCCAGTAAAAAAGGACTCTTGATTTGTGACGTGCCACCAGAGCAGCCCTAAAATTAGGCATCACCGTGCCATTTCCCGAACGCCAAAGTACTGAGGAATAATATTACTCAGTACTGAAAATAGTAAAAGTAGCCTTACGCCTTTTTGCCGCCATAGCCACAGAGCGAACGCTTGTTGTCGGCTCACTGTCAGACCTCTGCGCTCGACTCTTGCGGTGAACAAAATTTATTTACCTACTTGCATAAATTTGAAATTAATGGTGATAAATGATATACAAACTTGATTGAGACAAGTGAATTGATGGACGAGCCTAATCAGTCAGACAAAAACAATTTTCTTTACCCTCGCAGTCGCTACTACGGTCAATTTAAGCCGGAGAACTTAGTATTTAATGCCAACCTCCAAGAATTCGCACAAAAAGTTGGCTACATTACCTGTTTACAAACCAATGGTAAGCTTTCTCCTGATGAGGCTTACAACCAGATTAAGGCACTTTGGAAACAGTTGAAGCGCAGTAAAAAAGAACTCTTGATTGCTAACTGTAGCGACCTGCAATTATAAATCCCCCGACCTGCAATCATCGTTGTTTTCAGCCAGGATTATTTGCAACTATAATTTCAGTTGAGCCAGGATTATTTGCAACTGAGCCAGGATTAAATGCAACCAGCCTGCAATCATCCGTTTCGACCAGGATTAATTGCAAATAAGCTCAACACCTTACTAGGGCTGAGTTTTCTCTCCTTGACAGGAGTTGGTCAAGAAACTCATTTCAGAATTTGATAGGTTAACTTTGAATTATTTACCGAGTTTTTTTACTTAAAAACCAACGGTAAAAGTAACTCTAAGCCTTACTGGTAACGCAGTTAAGAAACCGTTCGTTTTTTTTACTTTTATAGTTGCAAATAATCCTGGCTCAAACCGATGATTGCAGGTTGGTTGCAAATAATCCTGGCTCAGTTGCATTTAATCCTGGCTGAAGCACAATTATAGTTGCAGATAATCCTGGTTTGTAAATGTCTTGATTGCAGGTTTGAGCGATTAGTATTGCAGGTCGCTACAGCTAACGTGTCACCAGAGCAGCCCTAAAATTTTGAGAAATCAAAAAACACATTGGGGGTTTTGGAGCTATGCCGTCACTAAGCCACTCATAAAAAGACAGGATCATCGCCCGGCATACACTCCAAAACCCCCTCGTTCATTAGGACTCAGTATCTTCACAAACCATTGGTTTCAGGTTGGTTGTGCGCTTAGAAAAGCTCTTTAATAAGAACTTACTTATATGAGCCAGTCCCAAAAATGCACCTATGCCATCACTAGCATTTAGATAAAATACATAAGGAGAATCATCTCCTTCTTCTTGAGCAAACTCTTTCAAATATGTTATGTACTTTGATTTGCAATACTTTAAATTCAAGGGGTGAATATATTTTGATTGTTTATTTGACCACATCTCATAAATTTCTGATTCATCTAGCCAAATCTGACCATTCTGTAAAATAAACCTTCCCGCCGCTTCTAATGTTTCCTCAATCCATTCATTTGTAAATTTTAAATCGGGAAATTGTTCAGAGGCAGCCAAGAGAACAGGTAAAGGAACACTCCATACGGTTCTAAACTGCACAAATGGAGGTTGATGTACTACTGTGAATCCATTCGTGCTTGTACCCCAGTTTGAGATTGACCATTCATACCAATTTTGTTCACCTGGATACATCTGTTCTTCTTCCGTTCCTAAATCACCCTGAAAAACATCTGGCGGCATTGGTACAAAAGCATGGAAATCAAATAAGCTTTGATTAGTATTTGCTTGCTCAAAAAACGCCTTCACAGATTGATTACTTCCCTCAACAGTTAAATAATTTTCAACAGAGTTAGACACGTGATTCTCTCCCGAATAAATTCTGAAAAGCGGTGATTAAACAGTTGACTATAATTGTCCCGACTCACACAAGCATCAAAGGTAAGAATTTACTTGTTTCCCCTGAGTTGACCATTTTTCATCTAGAAGGCGACAAGCGACATAAACAACATTTTGAGGATTGCGCTTGTGTCTTCCATTCGTACCCCAGGAACGGACGGTATAATCACCTTCATAACCTAAGACAAGTGAAAGCTCGTCGTAAGTTAACTGCCACTTTTTCTTAAACTCAATTGGGTGCATAGTATTCAGGTATTTCCATAAATTAATTAGCAGAGACGCAAAGAGAAATTATCAAAGGTAAGAATCTATAACTTTCCCCTCATCTGACCATTTTTCATCTAGAAGGCGACAAGCAACATAAGCAACTTTTTGAGGATTGCGCCTGTGTCCTCCATTTATCCCCCAACAACGGACAGTGAAATCATTTTCGTAACCTAAGACGAGTGCTAGCTCGTTGTAAGTTAATTGCCACTTTTTCTTAAACTCAATTGGGTGCATAGTATTCAGGTATTTCAATAAATTAATTAGTCGTGTCTGGCAGACATTATTAAGACATCAACCCTTGCCGTGGTGTCTTGCGGTGTCTGAACTGGTGTCCGAGGAGTGTCTAAGCTATGTAAGGGTTTCAGGCTTTTGGTGTCTGCCGTGTCTGGGGTTGATATCTGCCAAAAAAGCCCCGTTTTTAATCACAGACACGCTAGACACCCAAGGGCTTAATCTTGGTTTAACTTGATGATTCCTTCACCAATCCAATTGGCTAACCCTGCCCCAACAATCTCGTACATCCAAGACTTAATAAGCTCTACAGAGAATCTTTCACCCTGTACTTTAAAGTTCCCCTTGAACTCTCTTACATCAGCTTCAATTCGTTCAGTTCTGGTGAGATATTCATACAGCTTTTGCGCCATTGGTGATAATTTATTCGGTTCATCTTGGGTGTCACCTGCTTTGTTACCAAGATTGAATTCCAGTTCATAAATGCGCTCTAAAGTAGCTTTATCGATGGTTGGCGGTTCATTAACTGTTCTAGATTCATCAAGCCGAAAATCAATTCGCTTGTGGTCGAGCTTAGGCAATTCAATATCAATCCATTGCCCATGCCCAGGTAATTTAATTGCTCCTTTACCACTAGCTTTAGCTTCTGTGGTGATTGGGTCAATAGTTGCGATTAGTTCTACTTCTAACAGTGCCGCATCTCGAAGTTTTGATAACCCTTTGGCTTTGGCTAAAATCTCCATTGTGCGGTCGTGAGCTACGAACAAAGGAATCATTAATTGTTTGCGAGATTCGGTCATGGCACAGCGAAACCATTTACCAATAAAATCAGGGTCGGGCTTCCATTTTTCATCCTCACAATCGTCTGGCATTGGCTCAACAATGTTATCTGTCCATGTCGTAAATTCTTCACAGATAACTGATAGCATCTTGCCGCTATTTCTTAACCATTCTGTCCATTGCTCCTCTGTTAATCCACTCTTGCGGTAATCTTCATAGCGCTGGCGCATTTCATCCATGTACCATTGCATGAAGAGAGCTATTTCTTTGTAGCCAGTAATCAGCCTCACACCTCGCCACTCGACCTGTGTGCCGTGCGGGTCAAGCGCTACGATGTTCCATCCGGCTTGTACTTTCTTCCAAATAATTTCTCTAGTAGTCCACGACTTACCTGCACCCATGCCACCAAAGATTAAAGTGGGGTAGCCGATGGTGTTGTTGATCCAGCGATATTTCTCAGTAGGAGCGATCGCTCCAGGCTCAGATCCAGTAACCTTGTCGTTGGGGTCAATCGTCCCCTGTAGAGTCTGACTCCCTTGGAGATAAGGGGTTTTCATCTCACGCAACTGCTTAATGTAATCTGCTTTCTGTTGCTCGGTCATCCCCGCCGTTTGCGCCTCAAAAATAGCGTCAGTTGCCTCCATTTGGGTGACTTCAATCTCAGTGTGGGCGTAAATCTCAGCTTTGGTGATGTCAACAGTGCGATCGTTAGCGATTAGATCCAAGTCGGCTTGTAACTGAACTTCTGCGATCGCAACGTCCCTGTAACTTTCTAGTAGCTCGGAACGTGCGGCCATCTCTGCCTTTGCAGCATCCCGTTTTTGGGCGATGTCTTCAAAAACTGCCCTCTGCTTCTCCTCCTCTTGGCAATGGCGCAACATCCACCCAGCTAGGGCAAACCCCAGGAATCCCCCAAACGCCCAAAACGGCTTATATGGGTTGGTAGCTTTGACTAAGCCATTAACGCCCATAGCTGGGTCACGCACTACTTGGCGTGGCATTCCCTCTTGCTTCCATTGCTCCCAGTAGTAGGGAGTCATCCTAAAAGGTCTGTTATTCTTGTCTTGACAAATTAGGTAGCTTTGGGGAGTCCGAACGCAAAAATAAATGCGGTCGCTTGACTCCCCTTTCCACGCCATCGCAGCCGAGCTAATGCCCACAGTCAAACTAAGCCCAATTGCAACGGCTTTCTTATCCATCGGCAACTGTCCGAACCACGTCATTAAACCCGATTGTTGTGACTCTGATAACTGTTTATGTTTGTCACTTAAATAATTCATTTACTTCTCCTGCCACCAAATAGAAAAATCATTAATAGTGCTACGAATATCGCCACACCAGCACCACTAGCCCAACTGGAATAATCCGCAGTTTTAGGCTGATACATTTGTGAAATTGAAGTATTAGCTGTATCTGTAGAAGTTCTCGCTTCATTCCATTCAATAATCGGTTCATTGAGCGCACATAACAACGCTAATGAAGCACTGCAACCAGTCATGAAATTAGTGACAAAACGGTTATTGCCTTCACCCGTTGCAGTGGCAGTAAAGTACAGGTGTGCAGTACCCACAGCAAGAAACATTCCAACTGGGTGAACTTGCAGCAGATGAAAAGTGAAAATAACTGCACTATTCAAGCAACTGCCAGCGACAATCTCACAAGCATTACCAGCACGTCTAAATGTTCTACCTCTGTTATTTTCTGGTAATGGTGGTAACTGTTCATGTTGTTGATGCTGCTTAGTTGATTGTGGTGTTTGTGCCAGCCCTTCATGCAAAAAAGGGCTGACGCTATGAGGATCTTCATTTCGTTTCCTTACTAGCATCAGCCTTACCTTTATTGATTACTTATCTATCGCCTAACTTCTGCCACAAGTTACCCAACATTGCACCCCAGCCGCGAACTGTTCCTGTTGCAGAAACACTAGAAGATGGTGCAGAAGTTTGGCTAGTAACTGGTATCACTTCTTGGGGAGCAAGATTAGGCTCTAATGCCCGTGAGCCAAACCTTGCACGGGCTAACAATTGTTGTCGTTTCTCTCTCAGTCCTGTTGTGATGGCTTGACGTTCAGCTTGCACAGTTTGCTTATTTTCTATGCTGCTGATTTTGTTTTCATGCCGCCAAAGTTCAGCTTGTAAATCTTGATGCAATTGGGCTGCAACTTCAGTTAAAGCGTGTTTACGTTTCTGATCAATTCGCAACAAGTCGGCTCTATCTTGGGCATCTATCTTGCCCATCTCCGAATCGAACTCGGAGTTAAGTTTACGGATTTTACCAATTGCACCCGCTACATGAGAACCGTATTGTTTACGAAGTTCAGTCCAAGTTACTTGCCCTTTGGTCAACTTCTCCATCGCCTCAAAGACGACCTTGGCGTTGTCCAAAAATGGTTCTAGTCTGTCAGATAATTCTTGGGCATTATTCGCATAATCCGCAAACTGTTCGAGCTTATTTATATCTGAAAGATAGCCCAGAATATCAGACTCAAATCCTCCCCAAGATTGCGCTTTTTCATCAATATGGCTTGCATGACCAAGTACCGGATTACGTATTGCAAAGTCCATTGCGTTATTCTCCTAATAAGGTATGTTGTCGCAGTCGATATCATCGTCAGAGTCTGGTACTTCATCCCAATACCCCATGTCCTCAAATCGGCTATAAATTCTCGTTGCTAATTGCCTTACTGGGTTGTCAAAATCATCAGAAATTAAATCAAATCTGTTCTCACCAAACGCCAAGATATTTGCAATGTCCGCGTCAATACCATTACCCAAGAATTGACCAAATGCAGCAGAGTATGGATGGTCATCAATGGTTGAATGAGTTGCTAGAAATTCCGTTCCTGTAAAGGGTGGGTAATCTTCACTCTCGAATATTGGTGTGTCAAGTGCCTCAATATCCGCCGAAATCATTGCTGACCATTGTTCAGGATTTTCGGCTTTGAATTGCTGCTTTCTTAGGGCGGAGTCAGTTAGCGGTGATTTGCCCCAATCGTTGGGATTTCTATAATCGAGTGCCATTTGTTAAAATCCTTTTGTACTTTCGTTTTTGCGGCGAGAGATACATCCTGATTAGGCGATCGCCAAGCTTGCCGGCAGGTGCGATCGCTTCATCATCAGTTCTCACAAAACTCATTTAATTCAAAAACCTCTCTCTGCACTTGGTTTTGGCTTAATTCTTTTCTTCTGCCTTTCGAGTCATTGAATATGAAAGGGGCATTGACTCGACAATTAGACTGGTGGCTGTAGCGGAGTTGTTGACCACGGAATTCGTACAAATGATTACGCTGTAGGGTTGTCATTGAAAGCATAAGTTTGTCCCTCAAACTTGCGAATAAAACTCGATATTTAGGATGGCTTCGTGAATCTCCATCAAGGCTTGGACTGCATCGCCCATCTTTAAGTCATTCGATGTACTGAACCGCTCGGAGGCTTCGATTTGCTTGTAATTGGGAGATGCTTGCACGAACCTTAGAGTCTGTTCGCAACCGAGGATGATGGTCATAATTTCGGTTGTTGTTAGCGATGGTTGTGTCTGCACGGTGTCTTGGTGGCTCATGATTTGTTTCTTCTCCTTTGGGTTTTTACTGGTGCGGCTGGGGATTGTGGCTGGTTCGGCTTTTGAAGTACATAGCTGATGGCCCCTGCACCCCCGACAGCTGCGGCGATGGTGAACATATTGTTTCTGCCAAAGTACTGCACTCCGAAGTAGCCAACGGCTAACGCTGCTGCTGTTGCTCCAATGCCTAAAACCGTGTTTCTGAATCTGGATTTGGTCATGCTGCCCCCTTGAAATTAGTGACCATTGCGCTAAGTGCCGATTTATTGGGCTGCGTAGATTGCACTGTTTCGGGTTTGGGTGATGCTTGCACATTGCCGTGTTGAAAAATCAGCTTCTCTACACCTGCTGATAATGCCTGTGTCGGTGCATCTTGGGGTAAATCAAAAATCTTGCACAATTCAATTACTGCTAAGTAGGAGATGGTTATACGCCGAGATTCGTAATTCATTAATTAAGCTCCCTTTGCAATTTGAGTTAATAGTTTCAACCCCAAAGCATTGATGAATTGGGGATTATTCAAGACCACAAAACCTAAATCGGCTAGGTTCTGATCCACCACTGGCAAGGAAACACCCCCACCCCAGGCGACAAGGTATTTCGCTCTATCAAGGTAATTACCTGCTGTGACAAAGTTGGCGAATTTCTCAATCCTGTTACTCCACCATTCATCTAGACACTGGCTGTACTCGGTTTCAAACTTCTTGCCTGTGAGATGATTGCCGCCATAAGTGAAAGTGCCTTCGATAATCCCCTGGTTCACCAAGCTGGGTGAGTGCTTCACATCCTTGGACAGCAGACTTACTCTGTCGTTTCGTTTGTCTAGTGCTTCTGCAATCATCGAGTGCAGTTCACCGGCTCCACCTTCAATCAAGTGACGGTCAATCACTGCACCACTGCCGTTAAACACGGTAATCAACCAAGTTGATGAACCGATATCGAGTGCGATCGCTAATTCTGAGGGGTCAAGCACCAGGGACGCTTCACCGAATAAGCAGTGGGCAATGCTTCCAAAACCTTCGGGATAAATGCCTGTCACCACGATGTCAACTGTCTTGCTGACAATGGAACGGGTTACAGGGTGCAGATGTTCAAAGGTGTGAGTCCCTTCAACTCTGCGCTTAATCTCAGTTGCCCAGCGTTCTGGGTTGTGATTGCTCAAACTAATTTCTAGCTTGACTCCATGAGGAATGTTGAGAACTGCTAAGTCTGCAAGAATGCTTTCTAATGCCAGTTCTGCTTTTTTGGCTTTGTCGTCGTGTAACAGAGTGTGGTCAGTTTGAGCGATCGCTGCACTGCCCCAGAAGAATTGAACGTCTTTTAAGTCCAGGCGTGAACCTTCTACATATCGCACCCATGCCCCATCTTTTGAGATGGTTTCGTGATGCATGATGTTTCGATTGCGAACAAGTGAGTATGCGGCAGGCATCATGATAGAAAAATCACCGATGATTGCCTTCCCATACCCTGCACCTGAGTCTTTTCCAGCGGTGAGGTCAGTTAGCCCGGATTTGGCTAACAAGTCTGCTTGGACTAGCCAATTTTTGGCATTGGAATATATAGCTGTCATGGTTCAGATGATTGTTAAAGTCTTGTTTTTTCTGGCTTTGCAGAATTTAGAGGCTAAATCGCTTTAAATCCACATATCCAGTTGGGGGCTTGCCATCACTTCGCTTTCCGGCTTCTGTCACCTATGTTATGCGTCGTTTTTTGGCTTCCTAGTGTTATGATAGCATTGCTTCATGAAGTAATGAAGTAATGTTTTACTAATTTTCTTGAGATAATGTCAAAATGTTTTCAGAACAAATAGAAAACAGTGATGTGGTAACAAGACGAGACGATCCAAATTTCACTCAAGTTAGCGGGTACATACCGAAGGAGAAAGCTTTAAACTTTAAAATTGCTTGCACTGCTTTGCAAATAACCCAAAGCGATGCACTAGATGAAGCAATTAGCCTTTGGCTAGCAAATCATGAGCAACCTTCCTCCACACCCAAGGGCAAAAAAGGTAAGGGTACAGCATGACCAAACAAAGCCAATCAGAAAAAAACGCTCTAAGGGAAATTCTGGCCTAGTTACAGAAAGTAGGACTATTTGCTCAAAATCCAGTGTCAAACATTACTATCGGTACAGTTCGTATAATTTCACATCATTAATTTTGTTGTCTCCAATGACTACAGTGAAAGACTCACCAACCGATTTTCAACTCCCGCCGCACAACGAACCGGCATTAGAGATGCTTAGGGAGGCGAAAGATTATGCGTCCACTCAAGCTCTAGCGGCTGGTGGTGCTGCGCTGGCTACAGGAGGCATAGTTCATCCATTTGGCTGGGTTCTTTTTGGATTGGCTTACAAGCCATTGGTAGCAATTCAAAAACTGGCGCGGTTGGAAAAATTAACAGCTGTACTTTTGAATGAGTTTAAAAGCCTTGGGATACAAGTCTTTCCGGTGCTTAAGCCAGAAGATAAGAACCCTATCGACTTGTTTATCAGGTTTCCACAAAAGGCGCACTTGTTTATCTCTATTCGTTCGCGGGGAGATAGTGAGGTTGTCTACAACGAAACCAAAGAAATTCTCCAGGTCAAAAAGAAGAATAAAAGTGGTTTAACCACCTGGAAACCCTGTCCACTGGTTGAGCTATCGGATTATGAGAGATGGCTAACTAAAAATAGAGCCTTGTTCGGAATGTCCTCGAAAGAGGTGACAAAAACGCCGACAGTAAAAGTTTTGGTCTTATGGCCTCCTACCAAGGCGGCTAGTGATCACAATCCACATCTTTATTCTGCGATCGGAAGTATGAGACTTCTAGCTCTCAGGAGAAAAGGTACTGCATTTGTTATTCAACAGGAGGAAGTCACCGAGTTTGTCAAGGCTTGGTTAGCCAAGTACGAATAGACTAAAAACTGAAAACCCCACGTCTCGACGAGACAGCAGGGTTTTCAAACGGAATTGGGGTTATCGGGTGTCGAAGCCTAATTAATATCCCTAACAGTAATTTTATCGTACATGATTGGGTGTAAAGCCAATGTACACACTGGCTCACCAGATGTAAACAGCGTTTGAGAAATTTTATCAAATTATATTTTTGAACGTTTGTACTAAAAGATTACTTTCGGGATAGCTCCAATTCCTCCAACACACTTCAGGAGGAATATTTCATGTCACCATTACAACAATTTAATCACTCAGTATCGGCGCAATCAGCAGATGCTCAAGGGGCAAATTCTGCTGCTTTGACAAAACTTGAGTTGATTGAGAGTCGCATAATCAAGTTTGCGTTTAACGCAACTGGCACAAACAAAGACTGGGACTTTAAGAAGCTGGCCGGTAACTTCATTGATGTAGAGGGCACTCTAGCCGATGTCCAGCAACATATTAAAGCAGGTCACGCCATCTGTGCCGGACTGTTAGGGGGGAAATGGCGAAGCAAGGCCAATGTCATCGGTTCTCAATGGTTGCTCCTCGACATCGATAATTCCGATGTCGCCCGTGATGAGGACGGCAAACCAATACTGGACGCAAACGGTAATTCTATCAAAGTTTACGATCACCAATTAACGATCTCAGAAGCCCTAGCCCATCCCTTCATTAAAAAACACTGTGCTTTAATTTACACTACTGCCAGTCATAAACCAGACTGGCATAAATTCCGGTTGGTTTTCCTTCTGCCCGAATATGTCCAAGGCGCTGATACTGTAGAAGCTTGTACGCGCTTCCTCATGCAGCAGTTGCCCCATGACCCAGCTTGTAAGGATGCAAGTCGTGTTTTCTACGGCAGTACAGAAGCCGAATTCCCGCTAGTCAACCCTGAAGCCACTTTACCAGCAGAATGGATAAGTGAAGCGATCGCGATCGCGCAACAGGAGCGTATTGAGTATCAGCTACGAATTCAGGAAATTGAGTCACGGCGTAAAGAGTGGCGTGAGGTTTCCCTAACTGAAGGCTGGGACATTGACCAGCTAATCCAGAACGCGCTTTCATTCATCCCACCACGCACCCCAGGAAGCGGCAATTATGACGAATGCCGTCAGGTGTTGATGGCACTGGTTAACCATTATGGGGCATCTGAGGCGGAAATTATAGCCGAGCAGTGGTCGCCCAGCATCAAAGGCTCAACTTGGAACATCCACGCTAAGATTCGCAGTTTTCGGCGTGGGGGAATTACGATCGGAACACTGTTTCACATTGCCAAACAGTATGGTTTTCGCTTCCCGCAACGGCAGTATGAATATAACGAACGCGACCAAGGAGTAATTAACCGTGAACAGTGGGAGCTTGGGCGAGTCAAAGAGGACTTGAGCAGCTTCCAAAATTTATTAAAGCAAGCGATCGCTCCATTTAGTTCGATATTTAAAGGATTTAAAGCGCCCCCATCACCGCAGCCCTTACCCGAAATTGACACGCCTTCGCCCAATGTAATTATCTACAACAGAGGCAATATACCTTTAAGAAGCGAAATTACAGGCAATATCTCTATCTCTTGCCAGCCAGAGGAACATATTGCTGCTTGGGTGGAAGCTGTTTCTAAGGGCTGGACACAAATCTTAGATAATTCTCACCCTGGACTAGGTAAGTCTTACAACGCGGGGCAATTGACGGCGGGGTTATTCGGCGTTGATAAATTAATTTACCAGGATGCCAACCACAGAAACCCATCCACACTGCCCATTGAGACGAATTTTGTTGACCTGCCAGTGCGACACAACGGCTTTAAACTAGATCCCACCCGCAAAACTCCCCTTGGTGAAGACTTTAAACTGTGGACTAAAGCGGGTGAGACTGCCGACACTGACGGCAATTGTCACAGAACTTACTTATTTAACGCCTTCCGCAACAAGAATTTTAGCAGCCTTGATTTTGAAGAGAGCGGCATCAGCCCCATCTGTGGCGGTTGTTCCCTTAAGAATCAGTGCCGTTTTGCTTACGGGGACGGTTTTGGCTTCCGCTTTCAAAAGCGCAGTGCAATTCAAAATTATTCTGAACTCAGAGCGCACCCAGACTCTACCCCTGTTACCTTAACTAATGCTGCTGAACAAACTTTCACCGTTGGGCGGTTATGGGAAGAAGCTGGCACACTCATCAAGCCCGTGCGGAGCGTTGATGTGAACCGAGGTGATTTTGAAACCACCGTGGGCAAACTGCTACTGTTAGAACCAAATCTTCTATCACAGCTGCAACCTGCACTCTTAGTTTTACACCAACTGTTAACTCAACAACTTAAATCCACTGACCGCTACGGGTTTGATGATGCCAGCATCCGAGCGCTGCTGCCCCCTTTCCCCACAGGCTTAGATATCGAAGCGATTCGCCAAGCCTCAGAACCTGATTTAACTTTCTTAGAGGACTTGGACTCAATTGATATTACCCAAGATAAACAACTCAAAAAAAGCTCTGCGGCTCGTTATGCTGCCAAAAAGGTAGTTAAAGACAGCGCACGAACGGCAGGCAGGGAGTTTCTTGACTTGCCTAATTACTGGTTGCCTGACTTTCTCGAAGCTTGGAAGGGTGATGGTAGTTTTCAGTCTCAATGGGGTGTACTCAGCATTTACCGCCGAAACCCCAAGCATACTGAATTGGCCAAATCAGCGAACTTTAATATTTATCTTGATGCCACATTCAAATCCCAGCAATTGAAATTGAAACTGGGCATCAATGATCCTGTGTTAATAATTGAGCAACAACGCCCAGACTATGGCAATTTAAAAGTCGTCAACGTCACTGGACTGGGTAAACTGCCCAAAAATCGCTCCCTTCCACTAAGCGCTCGTGTTAATGCCCTCAAAGAAACCTTGAAAGAACTCTGCCCCACCCTTGGGATTATCGATTGGAAACAAATTGCAACCCAAGCCGAGGGCCGCACAGAATACGGTCACTTTGTCGATGGGCGTGGTGTTAATCGGTTTAGTGAGTGTGATGCGATCGCTAGTTTTGGCATTCCTTACCAGAACATCGGTGTTTTAGCAGCACAATATCAGGTGATGACTGGTGAACCAGTCAACCTGGAAGATAAAAATAGCACTTTCCAAAAGTATCTCACAGACCTGATCCGTGCAGAAATTATACAAGAGATTGGGCGATTACGCGCTCATCGTCGCTCCAATGTGGAGCTAACATTCTACTTCTGCGCTGACTATGACCTCAATTTCCTTTTAGATGAATTACCAGGAGTTAAATTAGAAAGCGTTGATGCTTTCCAACTCTGCCCCGAAGCGGGTAAAGCCAGTGAGCAGACAGGACACGCCATTGTCAACGCATTAACGCAGCTTTGGCAGTCAAAACAGAAAATTACCCAACCCGCGATCGCGAATATTGCTGAAATCTCCCAAGCTTGGGTGAGCCGATTTACCCAGAGATGGGGGGGCTGGCAGCACTTTAAAAAATTATTACTCCTGCTATTAGATAGTCTTAATAGCGGTAGTAATAAAAATTTGGCTGACTTAGACGACGATGAAAAGTGGTTAGCCCGTACATACTTCCCGATGTTGATTGCTGAATCAGAATCATCACTCCCAACTTCCCTAGATGGGATTGCGGAAGTTACCGAAGTTCTTGGTAGTAGGGCGATGCGGCGAGTTTTGAATTTCTGTAGCCCGGCTGTTAGGGCTTCACTGCTGATGATTGTACTGAGTTGTCTGCCTACTGAAGTTTATTCAATTTCAGTTTCTTCAATCTCTGGGTCACTCGCAGAACCTGCGCTATCACCTTGAACAGTCATAAGAACTGATTCTAGACGATAACCAGCTTCCCGAATGTAATAAGAAGCTGCACCCACGTCTTCAAACACGCTGTCAAATTGGGGATGAGTTGACGGAAAAATCTTTCTCAGGCGTGAGCTGATTCCTGAAAGTTCTTGCTGAATTGCGATTAGTTCTTGAGTATCATCATCCATGACTTATTTACCACAAAGATAGCTGCCCCGGTGAAACATTTGATTTCCCACCTCTATGGTATAAAAGGTGACAAGCACTACAAAGAGCTATAAGGTTGCCGCTGTAGTTATTTGCTGGATTCCTGTCCCAATGATGAACCTGTAGGGTGTACACTCTGCGTTTTGAGCGTGTTAGATGTGATGTTTTTTCACCAGGCGGTATGCAGTGTAACCCGCATTTTTGACAACGCCATTGGGCTTGTTGCTTAACGTCCGTGGCAATTTCTGACCAATTATCTGGGTATAGAGAATAGGTGAACGTCATCAGTTTAATTAAACTAAAGCTTTGAGAATTGTAATGCTTCTAGCAGTACGAAAGCGTAACCAAATTAAGACAAGGCAACTGACAAGTCACAGCGCAAGCACTCGCACTATGGTTGATTGTGTTTCTCCTGTAACTAGGCTGAAAATTTTTGAAACGTCCTGCCTTAACTTTTGGCTGTACTGTTAAAGGCAAGCAATAACAAAAACTGTTATTATAATAGCGATTCTGGTTAATTGTGAGAGATAAATGAATATTTCCCTGACTCCTGAGCTAGAAGCGTTCGTGCAGAAACAGGTTGAGTCTGGTTTGTACCATTCTCAAAGTGAAGTGATTCGGGAAGGATTGCGTCTGTTGAAACGCTTTAACGACCATTCCGAGGAATATAAACTGTGGCTCAATGAACAGATTGCCATTGGTCTAGGCCAACTTGACAATGGCCAAAGTCTGACCGCCGAAGGCGCACGCTTACGCATTCGTAACAAGGCGCAAAAGTTTATGAAACCCCCTGTGTGATGAACCCAAAACCTTATGTTCTCTCTGAGCAAGCAGAAGAAGACTTGGCTTTGATTTACGCTTATATTGCGCGAGATAATACAGATGCTGCCGAACGGATGCTTGATAAACTTCTTTCGGCCTGTGAGTTGCTGACAGATAATCCCAGGATCGGGCAGTATCGTTCTGACCTAACACCGTTACCCGTTCGTTTTTGGTTGGTGCATCCCCGCTATTTCCTGATCTATCGAGGGGAAACCCCTGTTGAAATCGTGCGTGTACTGGCGGCCAATATGGATATTGCGCGAGAACTTGCTGGAGAATAATCAAACTATCAGATTGCTATTTGTAGTTCGCCAACATAGTCAACGCCAAAACAGGAGCTAATTCAGTCGTAGCAGAAGTTACCCAAACTGTAACCGCCTCCCTTGCTGATATTTGTCAGGAATGCGTGAGCCGATTTACCAAGCGTGGGGGCGGCTGGGCTACGTTTGAAAAAATATTACTCCTGCTATTAGATAGTCTTAATAGCGGTAGTAATAAAAATTTGGCTGACTTAGACGACGATGAAAAGTGGTTAGCGCGTACATACTTTTTACTCTTGGGTGTAGTCGTCAGAAAAACGTTCGTCCCTTGGAATCCTGGGATGACGGCGCAAAAGTTGATTGGTATTAATTGGTTTTTTCTGTTGAGCAGAGATATTTCGCAAACCTAAATCTTTGAGGATTCTTTGAGCTGCAACTTCACCTGTTGCACAACCGCCTTCCATATACCCTTGGTAGGACAGAGAACAGTGTTCGCCAGCAAAAAATAGATTACCTACACGCTTTTGTTCTGCTCCAGCGATGCTTGTCCATTGTCCGACTAAATAGCAAGCATAGGAGGCTCGTGTATATTGTTCTCCAGGCCAATAGGCGCGAATGGCTTCACCTTGACGGAGGTTTTTAATTCCGGGGAAAATCCGATCTAACTGTGGTAAAAATATTTGGGCTTGAGATTCGGCTGAACCTTTACCTAAAGATAAACCATGTTTACCACCAGTAAAGTCAGTAACCAGACCTTTGGGGCCTTTTTGGTAGCGACTGGCTTCCCAGGTGTTTTGAAAGCCTGTATCAGTAAATGTTGCTGCTGTTGAGTTATATTTATTGCGCCACAATTTTTGTTGATAGGCTGTAATTAACTTGGCATTTGTACCATATCCTAAGAGAGCGATCGCTCTCTTTTTAAATGCTGGTAAATTCACATCCAACTTCACTAAACGCAAAGTGGTAAAGGGTAAGGTCAGCAAGATTCTTTCATAAGTACGATCAAAGGTTTTATAGCCAGACTTTAAACTAACTCGATAGCGACCATCGGGACGGATACAGATAGCTTCTAATTCTGTTTCAGTTTGTATAACATTTGCCAAGTAATTCGCTAGCAGATGTGGTACTTGGTCGTTACCGCCACGAATGGTGTAACGTTCATCGCTTTCACCGTAGAGTGAGAATGTATCAGTGTTGGTACCAATTAAAAACAGTAGATTTAAACAAGATTGTTCTGCTGCTTCTCGGCCATACTCGGTGGTATAAGAGACATTCAGCATTTCTTGGAGAATGGGATTAATTTGTGCTTGCTCTAAATACTCTGCAATAGAAGTATTATCTAAAGCGAAAGCTGCCTGATTGTAAGAGCGATAAGTTACATCTCCATCGCCAATTGCAACTAAATCCTCGTCAATTTTACGTGCTAAAGGAATGAAGTAACTAATAATTTCTAGTTCGGGAATTTTGCGTCCTTGAAAATACCATGTTTCTGGCACTAATCCCTGATCAGTGGCGAGTATATCGACTATTGTTAAACCCAATTCTTGAGCTAGCGATCGCAATTTTGTATGATCTGTATCAATAAACTCTCCACCTAGTTCCACAGTCACGTTAGTACCTGCGGCGTTGGCTAAACTACGCATCCGACCACCAACGCGATTCCTCGCCTCAACAATGTCTACAGGAACCCCAGCTTGACGTAAACGGTAGGCAGCAGTTAAGCCAGCAATTCCCGCACCCACTACCAGCACCTTGGGAATTGTGCCAAAAGCCATAGAATCCTGTCCGTTATGCCAGGTAGCTGTAGCTAATGCGCTTGCTAATCCCAAACCCCCATACAGTAAGCGGCGACGAGTGGTTTTTTGTTTTAAAATGTCAACTATCTCATCTGCGGGAATGCCAGTTTTTATCGATGCTCTCGCAATTTTATAAGCACGTTGCAAAGATCCCATTAGTGCAGACTTAGCCATTCAATGCACCTCTATTACCGCTAATTTGAAAATAATATTAATAATTGCAGGTTGAAATGACTTTTTTGATGAAGTAATGAAATTAAATATGAAAAGTAATCAAATTCCTCCTGAAAGCTTTGGTTTACCAAGAATCAATCAGTGTTTTGTGGGTTTGACTGTCCCTTAACAGTCAAAAGTGGGATAGATTCATGCAAAAGCAACGAGTGAATTCTTACCGTCGTCTGTGAGAAAGGATCTGTCCGAATGGCACTAAGTTAAGCTGAAGGGTAGGCGGCGTAAGGATTGCAGAGAGCAGGGGGCAGAGGGGCAGAGGAGAATTTCTCTTGCTTCTTTCCGTATGCCTCTTGTTTCTGTCCGTATGCTTCTTCCTTCTTCTTTCTCCCTGCTCCTCCGCTCAAGAGCACAAGAGCTGGCTCAACGATTTTCCCTTTTCTTAGTACCATTCGGATCTGTCCCCAAACTTTTCTCAACCCGATGAAGTTTGGTATTAGTCCAACCAGTTTGCTCTCAAATCTTCTGTAGAGACTCGGTAGTTTCAATAAGAGTAGGGATTGGGAGAAGGGTATCCGCCGACGTTGAGCTTCAAGTCTTGTCTACTCCTCTAACTCTGGTTTGACTAGATCAAGATTTTTTCTTTTGCTTTTAGTGGTCTTTGCAGGTAAATTCTGAGGCGCACTAGCAGCATCTGAGGATGCTGTATTTACAGGTAAATTCTGGGTCGCACTCTTTATACTCTCCGACCCACCAGGATTTTCATTCTCAAGAGGCTTCTTTTTGCGGCGAGTATTTTTCCTGACCTCACCCAATAAATATTTGATTCTGCTACCACTTAACTGAATGCCCAACTCTTTCAGTATCTCTGACACTTCATCGTAAGTATAGCCATACTATCAGAGGTCAGTTTCTCGATATACCGTCTCATTTTTCTGATAGCAACTCTTTCCGATATACTATCCCGCTCTTTCGGCTTGAGATCCTTTAAGGCAGTAATCGCCTTATCAATCTTGCTATACGTAATCTGACCAGAATCTTTTGGCTCAACCATTGCTATGAAATTAAATTGATTATCATAATTCCCTTATTCTCCACTATTTTTTAAAAAAGCATAACTCCAGATTCTCAGATGGTTTCAGCTACGCTGATTAGAATTTTTGTTGCTGCTACGCCTAACCATCATTTATTAGATGCTTATATATTTATCCTGTTCAAGCTACGCTGTTGCTATGTTCCCCCGATGTTGACTGTTGCTGACTTTAGCCAATACACCTCGGCTACGCCGTCACAGTGATTCAGCAAACACTGATATAATTATGACGAAACAGCTATGCTGTTATCAGACTTCATCTCACTCTGAATCACCCGAAATCGTCCCCCAGCTACGCTGTCGTTTCCCTCGCCCCCAGTCTATCGCTGTGACTCCGTACATACGTAGCACACGATACTTCGCTTTCCCCGTATTTGGGCTAGAAGCAAGCCGTGCCTTTTGCCTCCGGCAAACCTCGCTTCGCTCGGACGACAGGCTTGCCAAAGGGGAAGTGTCCCCGCTTTGGAAACCCCCTCTCATACCTCCACAGTTATGCGCCCGAAACTGTCAAAAAACCTGCTTCGTACTAAGACATTAGAAGCTCGTATCAACGTAATCGAACACGAGATGATTAAGCTCAAAGCACAAGACGCGGGACTAAGCATAGCTGAATTAACTCGACGCAGTGTTTTACTAAAACCACTGCCAAAACGACTGAGCAAAATAACCCTAGCTACTTATAGAGAATTAGTACGCATCGGCAACAATATTAATCAACTTACCAGAGCTACCAATACAGCTATTAAAATGGGACTGCGACCACAGCAGATCCAGAACAACTAGAACAGCTACAACAACTCTTAAAACAAATTGGTCGGGAACTGTCCCAAATCGAAACTGAAATTACTGATGACGATGACATTGACGACGACGGAGAGCAGGAGGACTGGGAGTAAAAATGATTGGCAACTAAACAAGGGTAAAAGCTTTCGTGGACTCCTTGACTATCTTGAAAACAAAGAGCAGTCATCTTTAATTGGCGGCAATATGTTTGGCAGAAATGCCAGAGAACTCGCTAGAGAATTCCGACTGTCTCGACAACTTAATCCAGAAGCGGAGAAAGTAGTTCACATGTTTCGCTCTCACTAAGCCAGGCGAACAGCTAGACAATGATACTTGGTGCCTTGTAGCCGACAAGTACATCGAGGAAATGGGTTACACAGCTAACCAATATGCCATCTACCGCCACAGCGACCGCAACCACGACCATATACATATTTGCGCCAGCAGAATCAGTTTGGATGACGGCAAGATTACCCGCGATAGCTGGGAGTATGTGCGCTCTGAAAAAATCATTCGACAGCTAGAACTAGAATATGGTTTACAGCAAACTCTAAGTAGCAAGGAGAAACTGAACCGCGCCCCCAGCTATGGGGCAACAGCGACGAATCGAAAGGGAACAACTAGAATACGAGCATGGTTTGAGAAACACGCCGCCACAACAGTCAATCAAAACCCAACTAATTGAAGTAATCGACCGCGCCATAGTAGATAAACCGACTATGCCGCAACTGGTTGAGCGATTGCAATTACAAGGTGTAGAAGTTCGTCACGGATTAACACGCAACGGTAAAAGTAAGGGCATCTCGTACTCGTGGAATGACCAGAAATTCAGCGGCACATCTTTGGGGCCTGCCTATACATTCCCAGGTTTACAAAAACATAAGTTTATTGACTACCAGCCCCAACGGGATGATGAGCTTATTGAGAATCTGTTGAAGAATCCTAAAGAGCAAGCAGTGGAGAGCCAAAGATTCATAAATACAATCGTTGACTTTATTGAACAGTCAGTAGTTGATGATGCCTTGGCTGAAACGTTGCCACAATTAACAGAACAACTATCTATTTATCGGCAACAACTCTTTCGAGCTAAAACTGCATTCAATGACTTTGAAACAGCGTTGACGACTGAGTTGCAATCCCACGCAGATCAGAAAGCAATTTTGTCAATCTCTGATTATATTGAGCAATCAGCTATCGAGTCAGCTTTAACTGAAACAGTATTAGGATTAACAGAGCAACTATCTCAATACAAAGAGCAACTATTTATTGATAAAACTACATTCAATGACTTTGATGAAGCATTTACGGCTGAGTTGCAATCCCATGCAGTGAAGAAAGCCATTTTATCAATCTTTGATTATATTGAGCAATCAACTATCGAGTCAGCTTTAACTGAAAACAGTATTAGGATTAACAGAGCAAATTTCTCAATACAAAGAGCAACTATTTATTGATAAAACTACATTCAATGACTTTGATGAAGCATTTACGGCTGAGTTGCAATCCCATGCAGTGAAGAAAACCATTTCATCAATCTTTGATTATATTGAGCAATCAGCTATCGAGTCAGCTTTAAGCCAAGCAGTATTAGGATTAACACAGCAAGTTTCTCAATATCATCAGCAGCTACTTGAAGCGAAAAACTACATTCAATGACTTTGAAACAGCATTGACGGCTGAGTTACAATCTCATGCAGAGAAGGAGCTATCTTATCAATCTCTGATTACGTTGAGCAATCGACTGTTGAATCTGCCTTAAACTGAAACAGTATTAGAATTAACGCAACAACTTTCTCAATACAAAGAGCAGCTTGTTACAGCTAAAACTACATTCAATGACCTGATGCAGTACTTGCGAATGAGTTACAATCATATCTAGAGAAAAGAGCTATTTCATCGATTTCTGATATATTGAGCAATCGGCTGTTGAATCAGCATTAACCAAAACAGTATTAGAATTAACGCAACAACTTTCTCAATACAAAGAGGAACTCATTACAGCTAAAACTACATTCAATGACCTGGATGCAGTTCTTGCAACTGAGTTACAATCATATCTAGAGAAGAGAGCCATTTCATCAATTTCTGATTATATTGAGCAATCGACTGTTGAATCGGCCTTAACTGAAACAGTATTAGAATTAACACAACAACTTTCTCAAAATCACAGCACTATCAGCCGGAAGAAGCATATTCGACGACCTGGAAGCAGCGATTGTTTATTTGGAGCAACTCCATAGATCGCAAAAACCAGTAGACGCAATTGCTCTTAATCAAACTCCAACTATAACCACAGATGAACCAAAGCTAACCCCGAATCAAACAGCCGAGTTATATGAGTATTACAGCGCCGACTTGCAAAACTTATTAGTGACTGACCGAGATAAAGAAATTGCAATCAGGGCGCTATTAGATGATAAACCAGCCCAAGATGTTGAAGAAATTATCTTTGCCAGTCAGCCGGATGGACTATTGATGAAGCTAAAGCATTAGTTTTAATCGCTAACAATCAACTGGCACACTTACAAGAACAACCCAGTTTGTACCTCCACCAGAGGATGAAAGCAAAGGCAAGTACTACAGTATTACCTGACTCAAAAACGCGCTATAACTAATTTTCTTGTGCAACCATTACAACGGCAGGGTTGGGTTATATAGATCAACAGGCTCAGGTTTGTTTATCAAGCGGGGTTTAGATGGTTCTAAGTCAGGCGCACTGGTTTGGGATACCGCACGATTGACAATCGTTGTACGGAGTACCCCGAAAACAGCGATGGGCTACGCCCCGCGGAGGCGATCGCTCTCCTGGGTGGTTTCATTTCAAATTGGGTGGAGAGCCTGACGATAAAATTGAGAGAGTATACCTTGTTCTTCCCCCATTGATGCGCTGACAATGGCAGAGATTGATAGGAATGCACACAAGGGGCAACCACCAGTTAGAACAATGTACATGGCAGTGGATGACCAGGATAACTTGCCTTTTGAACTCCTCAGAAATATCAGCAGAATTGGACTGGCATTTAATAATGATGATCTTGGTAATGAAGCTGCCCAGGTTGTTCAGGAAATGCTACCCCAGGCTAAAAGAATTGCACCCAAGGGGCTTAGTTGGAATGAGGTTTTTGTTAGAGAGCGGCAGCAGCAGCAAGAGATGCTGGAGCAAAAGCAACGGGGGCGAGGTTTTAGTCGATGATCTCGCGCCATCGCCGACGAACTCGTGACCGCTACGCTCTCGAGTCGGTGGCTCTTACGGGCAGAAAGATTACTGGTTGGGCCAACTAGATCGTGCAAGCCGCAAGAGCCACTTCGCTGCGCCGACTCCGAGCCACGAGTTCTTAAATCCTGTAAAGAAAGACACTGTAGACCTTTTGAATATATTAATGCTTAACAGTGGGCAGGTAGTACGGAGAGGTTTTGGTAAAGGTGCCGTGCGATCGCTATGCCGGCCAGCATAGGACAATCAGCTTGCCACTGAAGGGAAGTGAGGTAAGTAATTAACAATGTCAAAATAGTATCAAAATTGAGCAATGCCTACTCAATAGTAGAGATTACGGAGTTGCTTGAATTAAAGTTGACAAATATTTCCGTAGACTTCGGGGCGGCAAGTGTTAACGCCTAAGCAGAAAAATCATGATCAGCAGAAAAATTATTAGTCAAAGTTCTGAGCAGCACTCCTGTCAAAAACTCATCATGTTACCTGAACGGATAAAGCGTTCAGCCATTTTTAGAGCTTCCAGAATATCTCCTGTCAAAAACTCATCATGTTACCTGAACGTATAAAGCATAGCTGAATTTACTAATTGGGCGTTAACTGATGAAAAATATCTGTTTCTATCGTCATCACAGTTTACAATCGAGAAAAACTACCTTGCTGCGGCAATTAAAAGTGTCCTAGCTCAAACTTGGTCTGACTTGAATTGTTAATCTGGGACGATGGCTCTACAGATCGCTCCGTTGAAATTGCATCCGAGTATGCCCAGCAAGATCAACGCATCCGAGTCATAGCTGCCAAACATACTGGTATTGCCCCTGCTATCCACGGAGCGGTTGCAGCAACCACTGGAGATTATATCGGTTGGGTAGACAGTGACGATATTTCTAGCTCCAACCGCCTTAGAACAGACAATTTCCATTCTGAATAACCACCCTTGGTAGGACTTGTTTACACAGACTATCAACTAATGGACGAACAGGGGAACCTGCATGGAATCGGGCAGCGTTGCCAAATCCCCTATTCCAAAGAACGGCTACTTGTTGACTTTATGATCTTCCATTTCCGCTTAATACGCCGCACCGTTTACGAGCAAGTGGAGGTATTGATCCGAACTTTACTTATGCCGAAGAGTATGATTTGTGTCTAAAACTGTCTGAAGTCACCGACTTTTACCATATCCCTCAACCTCTTTATTATTATCGCCGTCACTCTGGCAATTTGACTAACGAACAGTTTGAACCGATTCGCTGGTCTCAAAAAGCAATCAATAACGCACTCAAAAGGCGGGGGTTAGACAGCCAATATGAGCTATCTATGCAAGTCGTCGCTCATTTTACTATTAAATCTAAACACCGCTCTCAAAAACACTTCTAACTCCCCTCAGCAAATTTAAATTCACCAACCACTGTTTCGATTATCATTCCAACTTACAATCGAAAAGATTATCTTAATCACGCTCTCGATAGCGTCTGTTGTCAAACCTATACTGACTACGAAATTATTGTAATTGATGACGGTTCTACCGATGGGACTGCTGATTGGATTCATACACACTATCCACAGGTAAAACTGTTACAAATACCCACTAATACTGGTGCTGCTGCCGCTAGAAATTTGGGCATCAAAAACGCACTCGGACAATTTATCGCCTTCCTCGACAGCGACGACCAATGGCTACCAGATTACCTGCAACATCAAATTGACACTCTCAAACAAAACACCCACTCTGTCCTCAGCTACTGCAACTATATCGCCATCACAAGCGTTGACCACAAGGGCGACCGAATGAGCCTCAGTCCAAGCCATCCTGATGACCTGATTCTTTCAATGCTTTGGCGATGTTTCATTCAGGGGTACAGCCGGGATACGTGCAAAATGGGACACGTTGTAAAGTTATGTAAACAAAAACTCTACAACCCTTGCCAGAACTACCTTCATAATTTCTCAAGCCAAAACTAAGAGCTTGTCATCATCCAACAAATTCGGTACAGTCTCCATATCAATCAAGTAATCGCCGAAACGCTTGATATGACTCGTCATATAAGGACTCAACGCCGCCACATCTTCACGAGTAATCAAATAACCAGCTTTCAGGAAATCACGCAAAACCTCAGTCAAATCTACAACATTGTGGAAGATCACAGCATTAGCAACCAAATCATTATATTTAACAATCTTCTCCTGCTCAATTGGGTCATTATTAGCAAATAACTCCAAAACCACCGAAGAAAAACCACTTTGAGAAACCGTTATAAGACTCAACAATATTCGTTGCCGCAGTAATCTGTTGTCGTAACTTCATATCCGAAATATATTGCAACAGAAATACCGTCCTGATTACCCGTCCTAACTCCTGAAAAGCTTGGTATAATCTGTTTTACGACTATAGTTTCCCAGTTTTCGTAACAGCACCGCACTCGAAATCTTGCCAGTTTGAATCGACAGCACAACCTGTAAAATATCTTGCCAATGGGTTTGAATTTTCTCCCAATCAATCGCATCCTTGAACAAAGAATCAATATGCTTGTAAACCGTATCATTATCTGGGCGAAGAAATTTAAATCTTTCCAATTCCGAATCCGGGCATTAACTTAATCCCCAACATATGTGATAATGCAAACACAGGCGTTGATTGCCCTTGAGTATCTGCGTGAATCGATGAGGCGAATATCAGAAAGATTTTTTAACAAACCCTCAATAATATAAACAGCCTCCCAGGTTCCGCAGGAAATAAAATGACTAAATAGCGCCACATAGGTATCAGAAACATGGTGGTAAGCAATGCCTCCGTAGCCACCATAGCGGATATGATACTCAGAGAGTAAATTTTCTTCGTAGAGTCGTACTTAGTCCCATCAGCCGCCGCAGTTGTCCCATCACCCCAAATGCTCGGAAGCTTTAAAACATTGTAGCGATTAATAATATCCACAAGGCTGCATCAATTTATCCACACTCACATGACGCCGATTAACAAACGATATTTCCTTACTTGTGACAATACCCGCATGTGTCTTGCAGCTTGAGTCGGCCCCAAATTACAACCATAGGTGAAACTAGTCAACAAATAACGTTCTGTCGCCCGTTCTAATTTCGGATCGCTGCCGCTCATCGGCCCAAAATGGCGTGTAAAATTAGTCCAATAATCGACATTCCGCAGAATATCAATCAAATTACGTTCACCAAACCTTTGTTCCACAGCCTCAAGTAAGTCTTAGCTGATGGACTCAAATCATGACGTGGAATTTTTTAATACAGGTTCACCCAAATCATTAATCACAAGTTGACGATTATCTGGATAACCAGCATCCACTTTAAAAGCCGTTACAGTCAACAAAGACTTGAGTTCGTAAACATTACCAACCGCATCACTAGCAAAACCCAAATCTCCACAATACTGGTCAATCAGTGGTAAACATTCTGACCAAGGCAACAACTGTTCTCGTGGTCAGCGTAATTCTCACTTCCCTTGACGCAAATATCCCCCGACCTCAATTCAGCCATTAAGTAAGAAAAAACACAAACTTCCAGATGGCGACGCACAATTTTAGTTTTGTTTCCTTGTTCGACGAATAAAAGTTTCTGCCATTGAGGAGAAGCAAAATCTAAATCAATTATTATTGAAGAATTGACCCCGCCGTGACTGATTTTCTAAAATAAAATTTAATGCCTCAACTACACTTTGTTCGTTGGTAGTGGATGAAAACTTCAAAGCACCTAGCAACCGAAAGAAAGTACTGCGATGACTTTTATAAAATTGCCACAATAGGGGAAAATAATTATTTCCCTTATAGGCATTTATCGCCTCACATTCAGTTAATAGTTGTTCAGCACCACCGGATGGAATGAGTACTTGATTAACTCGCTCGACCGGATCGACAGTCTGAACTTCTGGCGGTTCATCAACCAATACTTGTAGAACATTAGTGAAAACCCCCAGTAACTTCTCAACCGTTGATTGATATCTTTGTTTGATAAGTTCTAATTCTCTTTTGGCATGATTATGAATTAACTGCATTTTTTTGAGAAACATCTCGACCAAATTATCTCGCGTCATCACGCTTGCCGAGTAAATCAGGCATAATATTAGAGTAATTCGTTTTGGCAAATTAAACTCTTTGATTTCACTCGCATCTAATACTCTCGCTTCAGCAGCAAAGTGTTGAATCTTAGCTGCTGTCATATCAGCAAGGAGTGGTTTAATATCTCCCAAAGAATCAAGCCAGATTGAATGTACAATTAAATCATTGAGATGATTGCGGGTTGGGCGTTTAGGAAGTTGCTTGAGATTATTGTAAAGACTTCTATATTCGACTGGATGATTATCTAAAAGGTCGAGTAGACGTTGTTGATAATCATTACTTAGGCGACTAAGTACCAAATTGAATAGGTTTTGATTGACTACATTCCTAACTCGGCGTACTAATCTATTTAATGTGTTAAATCCTGGTAATTCATATCTATTTTTAATTAGTTCGGCAATTGCCACATTCATTAAATCAGCAGGATTATCCATCACCTGGGCTGATTCATTCACCGCAGATACCGCTAAATGCAGCGCAGTCTGATTAAAAGATTTAACTTGAAGATATTCGCGGATAGCTGTTCGATGTCGGTACATTGTTTTGTTATTTTCATAACCTAAAACAATATCAAGAGCAAATTTTAAATGACTGCGAATATGGTTAATAATTTTCAGTGGGATATCTGCAATCGATGGAAAGTAACCCAGTCTTTGGAATGATTTTAAAATGACGAGCAGACTCAAATATTACTTTCACCTTTCGTCGTATTGTAAGCGAAAGCAATTTCGGATTTAGTTGGAGTATAATCTCAGTAAGTTCTTTGGTGGTAAATTGGCGTTTGAATCTAGGATAAGCGGTACGTTCAATTGATGTCACACTGATATTGATGGATTGTCCATACTGGTATTTGCTTTTATAGATATAAAACAAAATCTTCACTTTTTCTTTGGTTCGAGAGTTTTTTCTCAAAGCATGCTCTCTGTTACTACCAATTTCAACAATCGTATTTTTGTAATAAAAGCCGCAAAAGGACAGTAGGAATGCTTGAAAGTTGTCACTGATTTACCACATTTGAGACAGTGGGCAACAAGCTCAAACCCGCACATAAAGCAGTACAATGACCTGATATCGTTCCAAATCGGTTCTGTGGGTGTCCCTGGAGTCCAGCATTGGGGACAAAATTTAATGCTGGTAAATGGTTGCTGTATTTCCTCATCGCTACAAATTCCTTCTAAGTACTCAATTGGTATCGATAAGCCCTAGCTAGCCCCCGACGGGTTTTGTGATTTAATCTCGTCGTGATCCCCCGTTCTATTTTTCCGTATGTATGCAGGTGAATACCAGCCTGATGAGCTAGCTGATTTTGACTCATCTTTAATTCCACACGCAACCGCTTAATGTAGTCGCCAATCGGTTCCTGTGGCATGGGTGTCTTCAAAGTATCCATCAAGAATCATCATTATTATTCTAAAAAAAGATATATTAAATAATGATTGTTTGTCTCGATAGAAATTACATAAATTGGAGAGAAATTGACTGTTACTTTAGCCACTGTTATTACTGAGTTTTTGTCACGCCCGGATTTAGCTAAAAGTACCAGACGTACTTATGAATTGGTGTTGAAACCAATACTTGGAGAATACGGTATTTGGGAGATTGAGATTATCGGTAAGCAGACTTTAATTGAGTATTTAAGAAGTTTGGATGATTGCAGCTATACAACTCATCGCAAGTACCAAGCAATACTACAAAGTTTGTTTAATTTCGCTGTGGAGCAAGGTTATATTAAGTTTAATCCCATTAATGGTTTAAAACAGCGTCAACCAAATCCTGATAGGGGAGAACATAAAACTGATTCTGTAGTAAGATATTTAACACCTGAACAGTTAAATATCCTTTATTATTCTGTTAAATCTGACCTACGTATGAATGCTATAGTGCATCTTCTACATCGCTCAGGTTGCCGTATATCAGAGCTTTTAGCGTTAAATATAGATGATGTTAACCAAGACTTATATAAATTCAAGTACTTGGTAAAGGTAACAAACGGCGTTGTTGTTATTTTAGTGATGGGGCTGCCGAGGCATTAAGTAAATTTATCTTATATGAGCGCCACAATACCGTAGATGCACTCTTCACAGCACAACAGCCAGTGACTAAAGTTGTTAGTAGAATTAGCTATCGCACTGTGCATGAATATTGGCGAGAGTTAATAAGTATATATCCGGAGCTAGTCGGAGTCAGAATCCACGATTTACGGCATACTTTTGCTACTGAGCGTGTTGGGCTAATGGGTATTGAGGAATTGCGGGCACTGATGGGGCATGAGAATATTCAAAAACTCTACGTTACCAAAAAGTTACGTCTGCTAGGGCGGAAGAAGTTGCACGTCAGGCTTTAAAAAGTTTAACTTAAATTCTTAAGAGTTTATATTTTGACAATGCTTTTTACTATGAAGATTAAAATTATTATGCTGATATTTAGCACGAGTTTTTATACAAAATAATCATGTTTTTGCTGGTAGTTGAAGAGAAGACACTATACTCTGCGTCAAGAGAGTGAGTTTTGGGAAAAACTAACCCATACAGTTTGCATTATTGCAAGTATATTAACAAAACTTTGCATCGTGTCCCATTTTGCACGTATCCCGGTTGTACCCCATTCACACACTCTCTCAAGTCGTCGTACCCAAATCTGTCTTCCAAACAGTTGGTTTATTAAACGAACAGTTGAAAGGCTGTCATGACTGGGAGTTTTACTTAAGACTTTTTGCACACGGGACTCCAGTACACATCCCCAACTATTTAGTTCGCAAACGCTGGTTGCCTGACAGCATCGTTACTCAATCTAACTGTACTGGATGGTTAGCAAATGGGCTTCAAGTCCTAGAAGAATTTTATCGTCGCCCCGCCAACGCCTGCTACAGCGATTTGCGACCAACCATTGAAACTCATTTTCGTACAACTGTAGAACAATTCAAGTCATACATTTTCCCGCTTTCAATCAAAATCAGAGCCAGTCCATCACTGCCTCCCTAGTTTCCATTATTATCTCTAGTGATAACGCCAGCAGATTTGCCGCCTGTCTACATAGTTGCCAACAACAAATTTATCGAATCTGGAAATTATTATTGTTGAACACGACTCGACCGAGAACTTGAGCGAAATTAGTCGCCAATTTGCCAGCACAACTAAAGGACGTGTAATTAACTCAATGCCAGCAACCAGGAGCGAGTGCTGCTTACAATCATGGATTAGCTTTAGCTACTGGTGACTATATCCAATGGCTTTCTGGCTCAGATGAATTGACACCCCAAAAAATTGCCTTGCAAGTAGCAGCATTAGAACAAAATCGTCACTTTGACATTGCCTATGGTGATTGGCAATGGTGCTTTTATCAAAACGAGCAGTGTCAATTGAGAATTGCTTTCGCATTCCAACAGAATGACGACGAAAGAATGCAGAGACTAATGCATAACTGGCAACCTCTTCATGCCTTCCTAATTCGTCGCTCTACAGCAGTGCGCTTGCAAGAGTTACAAGTGTGGAATGATCCACAGACTCAATTGGATGCAGACCGGGAGTATTTAACTCTAGCAGCAATAGTGGGGTTTCGTTTTCTTCACGTTCAACATTCTACCGTCCTCTACAATCATTTCTCCTCCAGTCAGATGAAGTTGTCCGACTCTTACGTTCTGAGAGTCGAGAGACTCAAGCAAATGTTTTTACGCTTTCAATACCATGCCACGATGCAGCCACTAAGTGAAATTACAGAACAACATTGGTTTCTGCTCAAGCAAAGTTGGGATTTGTGGAAACTCGCACCAGTCACACTTCAGCAACACGGAGAAGACGCTTTTTTTCTTCAGCACTCTCAAAAAGCTAGGAATGCCGCTCAACTTAGCCCAAGCCA
>NZ_WWFG01000015.1 GCF_026127265.1 Nostoc sp. KVJ3 | reverse complement strand
AAGAGCGAGATAACAGAATTAAAGCAGAACTGGAATCAACTGTTGAATCACACGAAGAACTTGACTACGGTTATTCAGGAGTTGAAGAACAGCCCTCCCCCCCAACCCATCACCATAGAGAAAGAGGTTTATCGCGCTGAACCCATAAGTAAATATGGGACGATGGGGTTGTTTACTGCATTATTTACTTTGTTGATTTTCCTTGGATTCAATCAATTTATTCCGGTAAATATCTCGAACGATATCGACATCTATTTGAGACAATTTTGCAGCGTACAGATTATAGTAATGCCAAGCTACAACGGGTAGAAAAGCGTTTGGGGACTGACCGAAATCGAAGATGAAGGGCAAGATATAGCGATTGGGGCAACAAGCTTAAGGTAATACTTGCCCCAATCATACAAATAATTAGAGATAAGAATCTACAAGTTTACCTTGAGTTGACCACTTCTCATCAAGAAGTCTGCAAGCAACATAGACAACTTTTTGACTTCTTTACGCTTGCGTTTTCCATTTATCCCCCAGCAACGGACAGTGAAATCACTTTGATAACCCAAGACAAGAGCAAGCTCGTCGTAAGTTAACTGCCACTTTTTCTTAAACTCAATTGGGTGCATAGATGTAAATCCATTACTAGGATTCAGGCTTTTGATGTCTTGATATCTTTGAACTAAGTGCTTTCTTAATGGCTTTTTGAGATTGCAGTAAGATTAAAAAACGGTAAAGCCTAACTTCTCACTACCGTTCAATTGCTTGGATTCTATAAGTTGTGCAATCGCACACCTTAAATAGCGAACACTAGGTTTCTCTTCGCCCCACTTTCGGCTATTTCTAATCGCAGCAAAGCTGACTGGTGTTGTCACGGCTGAAGTAACAATGTTTAAAATCTGCTCTTTATCAGCCTCAGAAATGCTGACGAATTCTACCTCTGCAATTTCAACTCTTGGGTAGGCTTTGAGAAAATAGACTCCAGTTTATTAACTGCGTCATCTGGTGCAATTTTCTCCCTCTGGGCATAACTGCTGGCTGGTGATGCTGCACCATTCCGGGAAGAATTTGAGTATGTTCTAGCTGGATCTGGCTGACCATTTCCTGGGTGTAACTCTATCTTTAGCCAGTCTGGAATCATGCCGAGATTGCCACCGTTAACAGGTTCAGCAAAGTTATTAGGGTTGGCCTTAAATATTCGCCACTGGCAACATTAATTTTTCGCAATCCGCCAGCGCTGACAGACTGAGCTACACACCCAATGAAGTTAACTGATTGCTTAAAGTGTCTGCTAGTCCTGCTGTGGCCTTGCCAACCACAGAAGTTAAGTTAGAGCCATGCAACACAATGATTAATGTACCGCCACATTTGGCGAAGCGAGAAGTAAATATTGAATAGCCCAGGTGCGATCGCTCTCATCAAGTAGGGACAGCAACCGCATAGCCTCATCAATCACTAACAGTAAGTTTTTGTGGGAATAAGGTTCACTTGCATCTAAGCCTTTAAGAAATTTAAGCAAGTCACGGGCGACTAATTTATCTGCACCGTCTGCATCTTTTTCCGGGTATTAAGGGCAGAAATCAGATTGCAACTAAAGGGGTAAACATCCACCCCGGCTGTAAAGTATTGGGTGTTTAATCCCGAATCTAATGCTAGAGATAATGTTGCCAAGATTGCTGCTAAGGTTCCCTTGCCACCTCGCTGAGTGCCAGCGATCGCATGACTGGGAACTCATCATGTCTTCGACTTGGAAACCACTTTTCGTTAAAGCCGCGATGAGTACGTTGGCTCTATTCGCCAGAGGGAGATAGTTATAGTCTCTGGTAAAGCCCATTAGCTGATGGCTGTAACTCCTCCGGTTTAGAAAGAGAACCGCTTGGTGAGTGTCCCGAATATCTACTTGTGGTGAATTGAAATTGCTTAATATCTACGTGGGTGGTAACTGGGTTTGAGCCTGTGCGATAGCACTTACCTCTGACAGATTCAGCCGGCTGTCAATGGTCACATCCTGTAAATGGAGAGCCATACTTTGATAAGTCGGTAGCTGACGACCCTTAAGCTTGCCAAACCAGCCAAACATCCAGCGATAAGCATAAAACGTTTTCCTGGTTCAACTTGGGTTAAATACTGCCCAATATTTTCAAATTCAGCTAGAAGAAAGGCGTACTCTTCAGCCTCGTGTCGCTCTAGAAATTTAACAGTATTAGCAAGATGATCCGCTTGATAATTGCTCCTAGAATCATAGTCACCAGCACGGGCAACCGCGTCTATAAAGTTGCCACGTACAAATGGTATTGGTGCAATTTCTTTAGTGCGGTTGGAGTGTTCGACAACAAACCATAGCCATGCAGCACCACCAATTAAACCACCAACTAGTGCCATTGGGTTGACCGCATAACAAACCGCTCCTATCCCAGAAGCCAGCAAGCCAAGTACACGGGTCATGTCTGCTTCGTTCTCAGAAACTCGGGCCATTTCAAACAATTGCTCTTTTCTCTCTTGCAGCCATTGGGCGATATTTCCGGCTTCCAAGTGAGACAAATTAGGATATGATTCGCGCAAATGTTCAGTTTCTTTGGTTGTAATTTTTGGGATATTGTTACTTTGCATAAAACAAATGCCCTGTTAAGTAGTGAGTGCCGCTCAATGTAGAGAGTTGTTGAGCGGCACGAGCTTTAATCTTTGGTCAAGCGCCAGATGGCAAACCCAATTTCACCCGCCATCATTGTGCCGATGTTAAACAAGATGCAGCCCAAAATCATGAATGGGGCTGTAAATTCAAACGGGTTACGAGCCGCAAAGGTGGTGACAATATCGAACACCCAAACCGCAATCACAACCAGCCCTGCACTAGAGCGATCGCGTGTACCTGCGGTCTTATAATCCTTCCAAAGCTCACCAACAAGGTCAATCTTGCCACTAGGCTTGGTTTCAAGCTCATAAACCATGTGGTCTTGAAGCTCCCGCCTAGCTGAATCTGGGTTTTTACCGCGTAGGGCATGGGCTTCAATTACCTGAACACCTACAGAAATTATGAATGCCAGGTAAAAGAGAGGGTTGAACGCTGCAAACGGCACATTTACCCAATTCCAAGTCGGCTCAAACCACGGGCAAACAGGCGGCCCTTGAAAGATTAATTGCCAAGTTGAATCAGCACTTATTATGGAACCACCGATAAATAAAATCCCTCCAACTAACGCACGACCCGCACCACCGTTAGCAACAAACTGATTAACGATCGCGGCGGCTGCCCTAATGGGTAAACCAACAATCATCACAACAGCCTTGGCGCAAAAATCGATGATTTCACCAAGCGTTCGCTTCTTACCCTTGGGTTTACCATCAGTGTTACCAGTACTATTACTTTCTGCACCAGATGTTCCTAATGCCATTATTTTCTCCTCACTGGTTTGATATTTTGAACGCTTTTACAAATCTCTTTAGCTTTGTACTTCCACTTCCAAATTCCTTCTTCAATTCGCCCAATACACCTACCCGTTGCGTCAAAAACATCAACAATCTCGTCATCTTGATAAAGGGTTGTGTCTGGTCTGGGATTGCGTTTACTGCTGTCAAAATAATTCGTGATTCTAAGTTTCCGAGTTGTGGGCATGACTCCTGCCTCATATAAGGCATCGCTGGTTTTAGCCGTTCTTCTATACGAGATCGCTCTAATCCTTCGGTGGCTTTTAATCTCTCGGCTTCTGCATAAGCCCCAACTTGGGTACTAAGGGGATGATTACAGGCAAGAAGCAGATACCTACACCAGCCAAGGCTAAATACAATTGCTTCTTGTACATCTCACTGTGCCATTGCGCTGATTAGTGCAAACTTCTCCCATTGCTTTAACTCATGCAGTCGAAGACATGCTGACTCGGCTTCATTGCTAGGAGCAGTAGAAGATTCACACTCTACCCATGCTTGATGAGCGATTTTTGCAATTAACCAGAGTGTGTCTGATTCGCTCATCTTTTCTAATCCTTCCCCCCATGTCTCACACATATCTTTAATGAGTGCATTGTCGTGAGAGAGAGAGTAATATCCTACAGGGTGCGCCATTTTGATATCCTTAATGTGTGTATCGATTTATCCTGATGCTGGTTTGTGTGAACGCTTTTCTTCTCCGGGCAAGCGTTCGCACAATTAATCCTCATCAGAACTGTTAGCGAGTTGTACTTTTTCAATGCCATCTAAAACTTCAGAAATTGATTGAATGGCATCATTCAAAACCAAGTCATTTGATGTAGTAAAATGCTTGATGTTTGCAGTCTCCTTATTCGGGAGTAGCTTGAATCAACCTTAAAGTTTGCTCAACACCAGCCAGAATGATTACTATTTCTTCTGTGCTACATTGCTATTCATTTCACTCGTTGAAGTTACTTGATATTATTCACCTCTTATCGCCTCCAAATCTCCTAAGTTGATTTGATGATTGTTATTGACAGAGAATCTTTCATTTACTACTTTCTCTAGAGCTTTTCTCAGCCAGTAAGCGGGGTCGTGCCATCCATTTCTGCAAGCATTCTGATGGCTGGAGTCAAGTCTTGAGGAACGTTGTAATTAAGCCGCTTGGTTAACATCGGTCGTTTCTCCTAAGTAAAGTTTTTTCATTTCTGATAAAGCAACGGTTCCAGGATTTTCGGGAATCAACAAATTACTTTCTGGAATACAGTTTCAGTAATCTTTCTTTAATCAACATCTGCACGGGCGCGATCGCAAACGCACCGCCACACAAAGTTACTTTGCTGCGTCTGGCTTTCACGGACACGTCATCTAGGGCGTAAGCCAAGGGAGAATCTTTCATCCATGAATGAATCGCGTTCTCTAACTCAGTCCCAATGTCTTCCCCATCAGGTGCAATCGCGCTTATGCCGTTATCACCAACGGTTGCAGTTTCTAAAATCTCGCGCAGTTGGGAGGGGCGAATCATTTTAGAAGAATCGGTGTTGCTCAAAGCTCTCGAGAATTCTTTGATTAGTGTGGCAACACCACCGCCACCATTGGGACTACAAGTTACCCGTTTTGGTAATTGCCGAGATTACTGTATTCGCTGATTGTGGCTGTACCATACCCAATATCAAAAGTATGGAACTGTTTATCGTCAAAGCGTTCGCTTGCCCAAAGTGACGCGCCATATCCCTCTGGGAATCCTAGAAAGCCAAGTTTTGAGAAGCACAGGCGGTATCTAACACCATCTACCGCTATCCACTTGCATTGTTCAATGGCTTTTTTTAGTTCCAATGGGGAAGCTAGCGAGAGGGTTGATAAACGAATGTGCAAGGTTCTACGCTTGGCGCTTGTACCCGTGGACAACTCAAGCAGATTTGGCAGAGATGCAATTGCACCTAATGCAAGGATGGGGAAGTAGTGTACTTTGTAATTCTCGGAATCACTCATCGCTATGTACTCTTTACCTTGCAGTCTGGCTGATCAGCCTACAACCCAATGCTCTACAACATCTTTGTTGTTTTCATCTTTGCCTCGGCTGAGGCTGAAAGCTCCTAATTCTCCAAAGGGTACTGATGGCACACAACACACTAAAGATTCGGTCTTCATCACTGGCGTTGTGCCAGTTTCGTTATTAACGAAAGCCTGATATTTAATACTGGAGCGCCCAGCATCTAGCATCAAATGAATTACCTTTTTTGATGGCATTGATGCTTTCTCTGTTATAGTTTCAGCCTCGTTTATGTTGGGTGCGTTCGTGCTTATAGATGTTGGTTGTTTTTTAGGTCTTGACATATCGTTTACCCTCAACTTTTTATCGTCACTGTCACTTGGGAAAGTAGTCATCATCAACTAACGTTTCATGTTTCATGTTTCATGTTTAAGGCTCGTGAAGTATCGTTTCACGGTTCTTGTGAGGCTGAAACATTGATGCAACCGTTGAAACTGTTTCATGAAACGTATCTATGAAACACTACTGAGTATTTTGGCTCCCAGTAGCAGTAGTCTGTGCCAGCATCGAATTTGCAAAATCTGGAGTAAAAGGAAGTTAACTACTTCTGCATGGTCATTAATGCCTAATTCCTGCGCTTTATTGCTGATAAATGGGTGTAAGATTGCCTGATTGTTACTCGCATAAATCCTCCTCAAAATAAATTTGCAGGCTAAAGTCGCCAAGAATATGTGTATCTTGTCTGCCGTTGGCGTTTTTGCCCTTGCTTATGAGTGCTATGGTAGATTATAGCTACTGAAGCTGTCAACTAAATATTTAAGCTTCAACTTATTAAACTAAAAAAGCTTACAGAGTCAGGTCTTAAAGATATAGTTGAGTAAAGATTCAGTAAGCTGTTGAAGTGAGCGAAATGGGAGTAACAAAAAGGCTAAAGTAATGTTTACTTGCGAACATGAAACAAATCGGATTTAGAAGCGTGGGCCAAATCCGAGCGAAGAACTGTCTCGAATCTAGTTGAAGGGTAGTTGTTGCCGCCCTTGCCAACTGGAAGAATCTGTGTCTACAGATGCGATCGCTAAAAACAAATCAAATGATTAACCCATCTGCCATTGATTTAAAATCACTCCCCTGGCTTCTCCCCGTTTTGACAGCTATCAGCGATCGCGATTGGGTGCGGTTCAAGGAACTTGAAGTCAGTTTTGCTCTCCGCTCACGGGGTCGAAACTTGGGCAGATGATTTCAACTGGAGAATCATGCCCGCGCTAGAACCAGAGGCTAAAAGATGGCTGTTAGTGACAAAATGCAGCCAAGGTATTAAGTCAGTCAAAATCTTAGATTAATGTCTTTTTGAAGCAGTATAACAAATTGAATTATTTTTAGTCCACTAATACTATTAATACAGTGAGTATTTATCTGGTTTTTAATGTTAGTTAAAAACTTGTAAAAGCTTTGCTGTGTCTTGGCTTGGGAAAATAGATAAATTGTTTTATTTTATAAAGTTGAGATATTTATTATTTTTTTGCCTGAGATAATTTACTATGTAATAAGACTATACCCTTAGTTCATCTTTTCTAAGTGTCATGTCACCAGATATACATAAGAAAAGAATGCCTCCCCAAGACTCAACTTGCTGAACACAAGTTGTTTAACAGTCCTAGAAGACACCCGATATTTTTATCTCTATTAAATTTCTTTATAACCTAATGTTATCAGTTCCTAGTACTTCTTACAACTTCCTACAACGGGTTTAACGAGAAATTTGATTAAAACTTTGGTGAATCTTCGGGGGAGGTAAAGCCCACACAATTTACCTCACAAGGATTTCACAATGGTAGCCATTTTAAAAGGACACGAAACCGTTGGCGGCTCCGTTATGCCAGAGGCGTTCGCCTCCTTCGACATCCGAAATTTTCAAGACCAGCTAGAACCAGCCAAAGAAAAAGGCAAGTACATCTGCCCCGTTTGCGGGGGGCACAACTTATCTATCGTCCCAGAAACCGGGAAGTATCAATGCTTCAATAATTGTGAGTGCAAGGACATCCGAGAGGCAATCAAACCTTGGGATGAAGTGCTGGCAGAGCGACAAAAAACTAATTTCAGTGCAGCACCAAACAAAAACCCAATCAGAGTTAAGACAGTCAAGCCCAACCCAACCCCAATTCCAGATGGCGAATTAGGTTTGGTAATGTTGACCGAGCCAGCGACCAATATTCCCCAACCTCAAAAATTAAAGAGTAAGCGAAAGGGCATCCCCGGAAACGCAACCGAAACAACCTATCAATACTCCCCAACCCAATGGATTGACCGTTACGAATGGGCAGACACCAGTAAAGAGAAAGGTTATGACAAGAGTTTTCGGCAATGGCATAGACTCCCCGACGGCACACCAGAGATGAAAAAAGGCGATTTTCCTTGGGGGCATATCGTATTGATGAAGCGCTAGCCGCTAGTAAATTGATGCAGGGAACCCCGGCACTACTCCAGCATGAAGGCGAGGGATGCGTAGAAGTTGGTCGCTCACATGGTCTTGCTGGGATTACGTTTCAAGGCAGTGGATGGGATAAGAAACAATCACCCAGAATACCAACTCCTGAAAGATTCAGGTATAGGATTAATCATCTTTCTGCACGATGCTGACGACACTGGCTTAAAGAAACTCCAGACCTGCCAGGACTGTGCCGACGAGGTGGGATTGCATTTATTGGAATTAACCCTCACGACATCTGCCCCGATTTACCATATAAATCAAGTGACATCAAAGAAATCTTGGGGCAGATGGAAGTACCAGAGTTTATCCGCAGGTTAGAGCAGGAGATCCACGCGGCTGTGGCAGAGCGTCATCTTCTGGCAAGCTGCAAAATTTTGATGATCCTTTAAATGATCTTGATCCAGTTGTCAGCTTCATTCAAATTGCTTTCAAAACTCTCTATGGCGATAAAAGTTGGATTTGTGCGGAGGATAGGCTCTACTGGCATACTGGCAACCACTACAAACACTCTCCTGATGACACAGAGCGTAGACGAATCACCAATTTTTGTAACTCTTTTGCAGTTGAAAATGAGCAAGGTAAAAAATCCTATCCTTACGCTTCACCCAGTTCAGTTAAGAAGGTTCTAGAGTGGGCGAAAATGCGAACGGGAATTGAGGCAGAATTACTCAATCCACCAGGGATTAACTGCACTAATGGGATAGTTAGACCCGTTTTGATAGGTAATAAGGTTATTCCACGGCTAGACCCTCATACCCCCGAAGATTACTTTATTTATGAACCGTTGATTGAGTACAATCCAAACGCTGATACTACAGATTGCGACCGATTACTTGAGTGTTTGGACAAACCACAACGAGAAATTCTTTTGAGAAATCTTGCCGCTTCGATTGACCTTCAAACTGTTAGGAAGCTCAGAGGAAGAGAGGTAAAAGCAATTTTAGCAGTTGGGCTTGGGTCTAACGGTAAAGATGCTCTGCGCGAGTGTGTATCAATCATTTACGGCGAAAATGGACTAACTTCTGTCTCTTTAGCAGACTTCCAATTGTACGACGAAGGCAGGAAGTTTAACTTAGCTCCATTGATGCACAGCAGGGTAAATTGGGCATCAGAAAACCCACAAACGTCAAGAATCGACAAGATTCAAAGCTTAAAATTATTTGTAACTGGTAACAAGTTGCATTGTGAACGGAAGGGTAAAGACCATATTGAGTTTACCCCTGAAGCCATAGGTATTTTTAACTTGAATGAAACACCATCATTACAAGGAGTTATGAAAGCAATTCAAGATAGGATTGCAGTTTTAGAGTTTAAGAAAACCTTTGAAAAAAATCCAGATCCTAACAACCCAAATGAATTACTAGCTGATCCCCGCTTTGCTTACGACAAGGAATTTATCAGAACGAAAGTAGCCCCAGCATTCCTAAATAAAATGCTGAAAGCTCTCAACGACCTGATTTCAGAGGCATTGATTATGAATGTACAACTGATGCTTTCTACAACCTTCAGAAAGAAAATAATCACCTATTTGACTTCATAGAAGCCGCGAACATAGGCTATGTCCCTGGTAAGGAAATGACTGCAAAAGAGCTATGGGTAAGACTGGAACATTACTACACTCAAACTGGCACATTAACTATAGATTCCGATAACAACCGCAGAACGTGGAGCGAACAGGTTAGACCCAGTGACAAAAACGTAAAGGGCATTAACCAAGTCATTGCTCGAATCGCTCAACTCTTTCCCAAGGCTGTCAAGGGAACTAGGTACTGTGACATTGCTAAAAGAAACATTCCAGTACTCAAAGGCATTGGCATTTTGTCAGTTACCCGCACCACATTAGACGAAACCCGCACCACTTCCGCACCACTTACCGCACCAGAAACCTCGCAAAATCAGGACTTCCGCACCACCCGCACCACTTTTTCAGATTCCCAGGAAAAAAACATTGAAGAGTCAGAAATGAAAATTGAATTGCTTTCTCCGACAATGAAAAAAGAAGAATATGCCACCTCAACTGGTGCGGGTGATGCGGAACCCTTGCCAGATATGGAAAACTGCTGCGGGGAGTCCTGCGGAAATGGTGCGTCAAAGCTAGAAAGTGGTGCGGGTATGCCAACTGAGGATCAGGCAGTGAAAGACGCGCCAATTACATCCGATACTGTTTTGGTAAAAACTGAGTATGAGTTCTCATACTCACTGTTGCAGATTGAAAAAGACGGCGGGGACATCGCAGGGTTTGTTGGTTGCCAAGTAGAAGTGCGATCGCTTAGTGGTGCGGTCAAGTTCGCAGGTGAGATGATTAACTGCGACTCCAAGAATGGAATTGTGACTGTGGCCACCGAGCAAGGGAACCGAGATGCTTCTCTCTGCGAGACGTTTGTAATTGACTAAGTATTCCAAGCCCCTGAATTTATTCATGGGGTATTAATTACGAATTACGAATTAGTAATTACGAATTGGAGCAAAGCGACTTGACTGCTACGGTATTGAGGTGCGCGCTAGAGAGTTCGTCAAAAAAACTTCGCATACGAACTAAAGATTTACCCCAGTGGCTCAATTTTGGCAACTTTGTGGAAAATCAAAAATTGGCTCCCATTATCGCTGATTTCTGGCACAGCGATGGTAAATCAATGGAATTTCAAAACCTCAATTGTCAACTAATTATCACTATTGAGAATTAGGGTTAAACTGGCTCCCATAATCGCACACCAATGGCAGGGCTATGGCAAATAAATGGAATTTCACCTAAATTCCGCATTTTTAAAGATCACAGTGACATTATGCTTTCACGGAATAATAATATTGAATTTTGACGCACAGTACGCCAAAATTGGCGGAAAGTTTTTTTGAAAAAAAGTGATGAAGGAGAGTCAATTTCAAATCACTTTCATCAAAAAAAACTACTAAATAACTACGTTAGTACTACACAAGTGAGTGTCACGGTGATGCCCAATAGTCGAGTCAGCCCTGACTGGCGCTCACGTATTTCCTTATGTTGGTAGTTTTGGGAGCTTTAACCCAGATGAGTAATGCTGGTATTCCCTTGAGGGTGATACAGGAAATTTCGGGGCATCGGAATTTAGAACAGTTGCAGAGATATTTGGAAGTAACTGACGCTCAGGTGTTGGGAGCGGCTGCAAGCTTGGCTATGTTATCGCCAGTGACTAGAAGTGGTGTAGAGCTAGACACTAACCAAAAGATTGATTTTGGCACGGGCATAACGCTTTGATTCTGTTTCAATCCCTAATAGGGATTGGCGTCAGATTCACAAGGTTTCAATCGGAAAAATGGGGGGTGTGGGGTACCCTGGTAAAACTTTTACCTGATGCTAACTTTGTACCAACATTTTCATATTGATGGACATGACACAAGCAAAAGAAATATGTAGCGTATGTCTAGGTACGTTCATACAAGACGATGACTACACCTTGTATGAAGATGGGAATGTAATGCACTACTATGATGAAAATATATGGAAACATAGCCTGACCGAATGGCTCAAGGCAGAACACTTGGGCAGCAATATAAAAGAGGCTTTGTTTAACGAATGTCCTGAAGAAATAAAAGGAAAAGCTAAAAGCTTGCTTTATCCGTAGAGGTTTTCACGACTGCCACCGACCAATACCATTCTTCTGGGGTTGGCGAATAGTAAAATCTGGTGTTAAAGATGAAGCTCTAGTCATTTCAGCCCTCAGTAATAATCTAATACGTTAGACTCCTGCTAACGCAATCAGAGATACAGCTAATCTTCAGTTAGGGGTTTTTGGGATAAACCCTCGAAAAGGGGGATTATGAAAAGTGAGTTTTGACGCTATCACCCTATAACTCTTGCCAGATAAGATTCTTGGCTAAACCCCGTCTCAGAAAGTGTACAATTTGAGACTTGTCTGAATTATGTCTCTTTACATGTCTCAAAATGCCATTCTTAGATCGTCTAAGAAATAGTGATAATCTTCACCCTGACTAGCTTTCACCGATCGCGTACTAATCAAAAGAGTGAAGTACCATTCAACAACAAATTCTAGAATCCCCCTTTTCGGGGGTTAATGCAAAAAACCCCAGTTATGGCTTGGACAATGACCGCGATCGCAAGAAGACGCTACCCGACCACGGTGATGCCATCTTGCCCCTGATAACAGCTTCGCACTTATCCACCTCAACTATCAAAGATCAACCACCATTCGAGACTGCTAACTCTTGAGCTTGCTCATAACCCGGATTTCTCACCAATGCTCAAAGCCTGTGCTTGTGCTTGTGCAGGGAGAGTTCAATTGCCAAGTTCAATCTCCTTTCCTTTGCCCCTCTGCATTTCAAACTTGTGAGAAATGCGGGCAATCACTTTTGCGAGACTGCAACTGCGTCTTTTTGCTAAATCCGCCCCAATATAGAAGTTTTATTCCTGATATTTGGCGGGATTGAACTATACTAAAAATCACGTCTAATTCGTCATCCAGTTTTCAACTAGAAATCCGCTTTTCAACTATTAACATTAAGCCTTTCAAATTCCCATCTTCTGTAAAACTTTGGCTGGTGCGACATTTATTATCGTTATTTACAAGATTAATCATTTCCGTTGCAAATAATTGTCCCGTCGTTTTATTCCAGACATTAAAAATGATAATGCTATCTCCATGTTCACGTGCAATAGTGGTGAAATTTTCCCATGCGGGAACATCTACTGCTTCTATTTCTATTTCATCATTACTAATTACCTTACCAACAAAACTGTTATTGACAATTCTACCGTCAGCATAATGGTAAGTATTGGTTTGTAGCCATTGATTATCAACTATCTTTTGTGTAATTTCTGCTTCAAAGCGTTCTGTTTCTTGAGCATTAGCATCCATTCTGATCCAGTAGCCTGACCAAGTGCCGATATGTTTGGGGAAAACCTGAAAATCACTCAATTGTTTAGGCATATTGCTAATACAAACAAAGTTTGTTTACTGATTTTTTATTTATACATTAGAGAGCGGCACTCATGGAAAAAGATTTTGTATTTTTTCACTCACAGAGCGAATAGGGGTTCAGCCGAGATAGGGGTCAAATGCAATACGCTTGGGTTAAGAAATTTATCCGTTGAGGCAGGGGAAGAGAAAAAAGCTTATCCCAAGCGTATTGGGATCAAATGAGCAGTGATTCCGAAAGTTACATTTCTGTAAGTACGCTTTTACTTTTTAGTTCCATAGTGCTGCTCTAGCAAGTCTGCACAATTGGTTCCAGACTGTTTATTTCTAGCCCTGCTTGCTAAGAATTTGCTCAAAACCGCAATGTACGAAGTCGAACTCTGTGAGCAGATTATGGATGGGTTGACGCAAGGCTGGATGATGGGAAAACGGGCAAAACCTTTGTTTGGTATCGAATGGAACAGATTATGGGAAACACGCTTAGAAGACGTACAGACATCGGGGTGAAATGAGCATCCATGCAGAAACTTACGCTAAGGACTTGATGAGCCACTTTCAATCTGCGATCGCCAGGAATAAAAGTGTACCAATTGAAGTCTCTGAAATTTAGGAGATTGAAAGCCTTACTGTACCGTATAAAAAAGCTGTGCCAAATAGCTTATAGTTTAATTGTTACATTGAGAATTGCTAAAAATATCGATTGATAGAATTCTTGCCCAGCAAGGGCTACAGCCAAGCGCGTAACTATCTGTACGATTGCCATTGTACTAGTCCCAGAACAAAATTCGATTCATCACCTTGTTAATAGTTCATTCATCAAAATTGATATCTGCCCAGCTTTGACCCGTTGATTATCCCACGATTGATTTATGGCAGTAGATTTAAATTCTCTTTCTTTTATTTGTCAGTCCCTAAGTACGCTTGCGTACTAAAGTTAGCCCATCCGCCACAGGTAGAAGGCTGATGTCAATCCGTGTATCTTGGTACAGTTTTTCATTCACTAATCGAATGGCTACGGTTTCACTGTCTTGAGCTTCCTCATCAATCACTCTGCCAGACCAAAGCACGTTATCAATAATAATTAATCCGCCAGAACGTAACAACTGCATTGCTTGTTCAAAATAATTAAGGTAATTTTCTTTGTCCGCATCAATAAAAATCAAATCGAAAGTCCCAGCTTCAGAGTTACTTAATAAAGCATCTAGCGTTTCTAGCGCCGGACCCACCCGTAAGTCAATTTTATTGGCTACGCCTGCTTGCTCCCAATAACGCTGAGCGATGGTTGTCCATTCTTCACTGATGTCACAGGCAATAATCCGACCTTCAGGTGGTAACGCTAAGGCCATCCAGAGCGTGCTGTAACCAGTAAACACTCCTACCTCAAGGGTTTTCTTGGCATTTATCAGCTGAGTCATAAACGCCAAAAACTGACCTTGTTCAGCTGGAATTTGCATGGCAGCATCTTTCAATTTTGCTGTCTCTTCCCGAATTTGACGTAAAATATCAGATTCGTGTAGTGAGACTGTTAGGATATAATTATGTAGCGCTTCTGGTATTTGCCAATTTTTCAGCATTTCAATTTTTCCTTACGGATAGTTGCATTCATTGTGATTTTGATGACCAGTTTAGAATCGGAATTGGACTACCTAACTTAGGCGCAGTCCTTTGGAGTTGCCCTGAGCAGATTGCTCAAGGAACTGATAACGTGAAATTATTCGATGTTGGGGTCAAGTAACCGTTCCCGATTTTTCTCAAATTGCTCTAAAGTCTCAACCGCAGTCTTTTTGACAGAATTTTTGGTTGAATCTGAACGTATACTACCTTTTTCGTCACCCCCAAACTTAGAGCAAACTCCCTTATGAGCATGAGCTAAACTTTTGTATGCTAGAACAAAGCGTTCATGGCTCGATTCCAACTCACAGGGAAGATTTTCAAAAATCGGCTTTAAACGCATCCAAATTGCGATCAAAAAAAAATGATCCCATGACATTAAACCACTAAAGTTATCAGACTCAACATAAGGAGGAAGCATGGTGGCACGAATCTGCAAGTTATAGTCTGCTGGATTAAAACTTGCTGCCAGTTCCATTGCTGCGCCAGAGGCTAACATCAAGGTAGCGGCAGATTCTAATTCTATTTGAGCTAAAGCTAGATTCTTGGTGAGAATTGCTTGCTCAAACCGTTGTAACCCAATATTTAAGGCTTGAATCATGGAAAAAAACGACCAGTGAAGTTTTTTCCAAATCTCTAATGATTCTGGTGACATTTTGTTATTTTTCCCCAGATACAATAAGCACTCTGTTAAGTAGTTCTACATATTCCTGATAGCCCTTCTTTAAATCGACCATCTTGCTGGAGTTAAAGTTTTTTAACTCAGACAGGAACAAAAATTCTTGAAGGGCAACAACGAGACTAGAAACAAGAACAATAGAAATATTCTCAGCTTCAACATGGACGATTTGAAAATAGCGATCAAATTCCTCGATTTTTTTTACACTTAAGAAGGTATTATTAATTAATGAATCATTAATAGGAGATCGCTCTGTTTCACCTATAATGGTTAAAGCTTGATTAAGCTTGTCTACCGCTACGTTAGTAGGCAAGTGGTTAATTGCTTCTAATATTAACTTGAGTGCCTCAGATACTCGCTCGTGCATCTCATGACTGAGTGTTAACTGAGTCGGTAATTGCCCAGGAGTTAGCAAATTAAGATATTTAGATTTCATCGCTATTGTACCGATGTTATTAGAGTATTCAATTACTGACAAAATATTTATTAAATAACCATAAATTTTTGTGAGTATACTACTAATATTTTTACATTATCTTCATAGACTTGGCATTGACCCAAGATGGACGTATTGATCAATTGATAACAGTTCTCAATAACTTCTGAGTGGCGCGACTCTCAACGGAGTAATGGGGCTTGTGGCGGGCGTCACCGTGCCAAACTGGGTAAATTGTACGCTAAGGCTGAAAGTAAGATAGAGTAAGCCTTTCAAGAAGTGCTTTTTGGTGAAAGAACTATGGTTATGCTGCTAGTTTTGATCAAGTTTGAACGAAAAATCATCGTCTCAGGGACTTGAAATTTTCTTAGAGTACAAAAAACCTTTTTTGGCACGGTGATGCCTAGGCTGTGAATCGCAGGGTCTACAGAGGCGCAATGAAAATCAATCGGCACGGACGCGCCAAAGTTTTAACGCAGTCAGAGATATAGCTAATCTTCAGTCACGGATTAGACAACGACCGCGATCGCAGACTGACTATTTGGCATTGAGCCAAGATAGAGGTACTTCTTAATTGATAAATATTCGCAATAACTCTTAAGCGGCGCGACTATCAACGAGAGAATGGGGATCATAGCGCGGTAGACTGTCCATAATAAAGGGCGCGTTCGCTGCTTGGATGGAAAACATATTGTTATAGTAAACCAGTTCTTTAGCTACAACTGTTACTCATGACTCAAAAGAAAAATTCTGGCGATAATGTTGGTTTTAAGGATATTGATAAGGTCAAATGGAAGAATCCTTCACATAAACCAATTAAACTGATTTCAGAATTGCCCGAAGCTTTGCCAAAAATTGACCCCTAGAATCACCATCACAATCAGTCATTAAATAGAATAGACAACCTTTTGGGTAAGGTTGCCTATGGTAGCGATCTAAGGAAGTCTCTGGTTAGTCAAACTAGCTAGAGATTTTTATTTGAGTAAATAACCTAAGTAGCCTGCTAGGAATAGCTTTGAGTACTCAAGTAAAACAGTTTGTGCTTGACTATCTACTACACTACGCATAGCTAAAACGACAAAAATCACAGAAAACATTGCAAATAAAATTGTTTCCTTGTTCATAAGTCCTCGAAAAAATATTAAGTGGTTTCAAAGTTATTCAAAGACTTAACCCAATTCTTCAACATCCACATCATCATCAAGTAACTAACCTGACAATCAATACCACCCCACCCAGTACATCTGGGATCTTTCATAGTTAGCCATAAAAGTTTACTCAAGGTTGCACTCTATAGTGGAGAAGTATTTTCTTCTATAGAACCCATTTGATATCTTTTCTAGACATAGGAGGGTTGCCAGAAGGCAGTTTTAAACAACCTAGTAACCATAGGGCGAGAAATCATAGAGCAATTGCTGCAAAAGTATGAAATCTAGCTTTACACAAGACTTATAGACGGAAGAATAGATCCCAAATGGGTTTTATAGAGGACACCCATGATTAGAGCCTACAAGCGTTACCCAGTATAATTTACAGCGATTTTATTTTCCTAATTCAAATAAAATTCTCTAAAACTAATATTAGCTTTAGCTAAAAAGCTAATTTGTCAAAAAGCTAAATTTATTAATTGACAAAATAATTAAATGAGCTTAAGTTAATTAGCTAATTTAATAAATTAATCAAAATAGAGATGCTGACAATTACCGTAAGCTCGTTGAGTGGCGGTCAGGGCAAGACGACAACTGCCCTGTTCCTTGGTCGGCTGCTATCACGCCAGGGGTTCACCACCTTAATGCTCGACTCCGACCCCCAACATAATCTGACTACCTATCTGGGGTTCGAGTTGTCACCCAACCAACCAACCCTATTGGAGTTTCTGAAAAAAACAGTCGCACCAGAAGACTGCATCTACCCGACTCAAGACAACGACAATTTATTTCTTATTCCCGCCGATGACCAACTCGATACCGTACAAGATTATTTATCTAACAGTGGAGTAGGTGCAACCTTACTCAAGCGACGATTGGAAGTCATCAGCCAAATTTTCCAAGTTTGCATTATCGATGCCCCACCCCAGCGATCGCAAATTTGTTTAACAGTAATTGGCGCAGCAGATTTTTTAATCATTCCCGCAGAAGCATCGGTCAAAGGTTACGGTTCCCTCGTGCGGACGCTCGACTTACTAAGCGGCTTGCGAGATGTCGGAGCCACGAATGCCTCAATCTTAGGTGTACTACCCTTCCGCGATCGCTGGTTTGGTAACACCCAAGCGCAAGAAAGTCGGGCTGCTGTAGATGGAATGCGTGACGAAGTTGGCGAAAAGTTAGTTCTACCTTCAATCCGCGAGTCAGAACGTTACAAGCAGGCCATCAACAAACGTACAACCCTCTCGCAGTTGGGATACACCGATCTGGAATATCCATTTGAAATGATAATCTCGAAAATCGGCACGGATATTGGGAGCAAATAAAAATGTCAGATAACGTACTCAACCAACTACGCAACAAACGCAATCGCCCAACAGTTACACCACGTCAGGATGCGCTTCTGACTCAAGAACAGCCCAAGCTCAAGCACAAGAGCAAAACTCATTGCCACAACCCACCCCAGTTACAGAACTTGCCAACTCAACTGCTGCTACAGCTGACACTATAGCTGAACTCAAAGCCGAACTCGAAAAATACCCGCAAACTCGGCGACATTCGGCAATCGTTCTAGAAAAAGACCTCGACCAAGAATTGACACGGTTTTGTAAAGAATTAGGCATCACAGTTGAGGTCTTTTTAGAAGCTGCCTGGACTGTTGCTAGTACTGACAATGCGCTTACAGAAAAAATTACCACGGAAGCCAAGCGCCGCTATGACCAACGTAAGCGGGTTGGGCAAATTAAACGGTTAATCACAATGTTGACCAACCCTTCAAAGTAAAGACCTTCAACAACCAAAATCTTCAACCAAATCTCTATGATGTCGAATTTAAGCACCCAAACGGTATCACAATCAATTTGTAAATAATGAGCCTCAATACCCAAAAAGAAGATTTCAGTTACGCTTATGTGTATGCTGTCACTGCAACTGCTGGCTACTCCTTGCAAGCAGCCACACGTAGGTTAGATGATAGCGGCATCGACGCTACAATTACCGTACCAGGAAAACTCAACTCTAAGCGTCTGCCGAGATTTGACGTACAAATTAAATCTACATCCCAAGATGTTAAGAGAGAAACATCCATCAAATACCGACTCAGCGTCAAAAACTATGACGAACTCCGGGAAGACGACCCCTTCGTGCCACAACTATTAATAGTTGTTTTAGTGCCAGAAGAAGTTAGTGACTGGTTATCCCAAACCGAAGAATCTCTATGCCTCAAACGCTGCGGTTACTGGCTATCGTTGCGCGGACAACCAGCGATTGATAACAAGACGAACATCACTGTGGAAATTAAGCGTCAAAATATATTTAGCCCCGACGCACTCAAAACCATAATGTCACGCATCGCCGTTGGAGAATCCCTATGACAGCTATTTTCCCGGATGTGGAAAAATTCAAATGTATCGACCCCCGACAAGTAGAAGCTTACTTAGTTGGGCATGGTTGGCAGCAACAGCAGCGTCAAGGTGATAAAGCTGCCATTTGGACTCTAGACGGTTTTGAAATTTTACTTCCCCTCAAACCAGAAATTATCGACTTTTCTCGTCGGATGGCGGAAGTCGTTGAAACTCTGGCCTTGGCAGAAACCAAATCGCAACAGTCAATTTTGGGTGACTTAATTACAAATGCACCCAACACCACCATCCAAGCAGTTGTCACCCACATCGCCACACCCAATGCACATCACCTCAGTGGCGATATCACCCTCCTGGGCATCGTGGTTGATAAACTGCGTCCCATCCACACCCAATTAGCTGACCGTGACTACATCCTGGCATTGAAGGCTTATCAAGAACGCCTGCCCGTTTACTGCACGGGTGACTTAATCAAGTCTAACGGTATATTCGTTCTGAAGAATCCGCACAAATTTCGCCTAGATGACACTGAATAATATCCATAGGCAGTTGAAATTTTGGCTGTTTGCCTCCAGGAACGTCAAATAATATAAATGATTGCGACAGAGGCAGAGAGCGCCTTTTACCCAAAATGGGTGAAGAGAAGAATGATTCTCGCACCACATAACGGCTGAAAGTTGTGTAAAAAGCCACTTTTAAGGGAGGATTTAATTTAAAGCCTCATTAAACTTGCTGTGAACACCCGCGCGATCGCTGACAATTTTAGCCCTGAGTCTCTGGCACTGACAGAGCCGTTGCCCATCACGTTGCACCCGGCTGAAGTTTATCTCAACAGTCTAGGTGAAGGTTCGCGGCGGACAATGCGAGAAGCGCTCAACGCGATCGCCCGACTGCTGACCAACAGCAGTTGTGATGCAAGTACTTTGGACTGGTCAAAGTTGCGTTACCAGCACACTGCTGCGGTACGGTCGGTGCTGATGGAAAAATATAGCCCAGCGATGGCGAATAAAATGCTATGTGCATTGCGGCGGACGCTCAAGGAAGCATGGCGCTTGGGGTTAATGTCCACGGATGAGTATGGACGAGCAGCTGATATTGAGTCGGTGCGGGGCCAGAGTTTATTGAAGGGGCGCGAACTGGATGCCGAAGAAATTTCTGCACTGTGGTCTGACTGTATTCAAGATGACTCAACATTAGGAAGGAGGGATGCAGCACTGCTGGCAGTTTTGACGGTAGGTTTGCGTCGCAGTGAGGTTACTTACCTAGATTTAAGTGATTTTAAGCTACGTAGTCGGTCGTTAACAATACGTGAAGCTAAGGGGCGGAAGGAACGAATTGTCTACTTACCCGAAGCTGGTGTGCAAGCTCTCCTTGATTGGTTGCTGATTCGGGGTAAAGCACCAGGGCCGCTTTTTTATCCCTTAAATAAGGCAAAGAAAATCATACTGAGACGGATGAGTGAGCAGGGGGTGTTGCGAGCATTGCAGCGCCGAGGAGAAAAAGCTGATGTAGAGGCGTTTACACCCCATGATTTTAGAAGAACTTTTATCGGTAATCTATTGGATGCGGGTGCAGATATCGTCACGATAGCGAAACTTGCAGGTCATGCGTCGCCAAGTACTACAAGTAAGTATGATCGGCGTGGGGAATCGGCGAAGAAACGGGCGATTGATTTGCTGAATGTACCTTACAGTAGGCGGAAAAACCGTTAATTTTCTTAAAACGATTGAATACTCACAAATTCCTCACAATTGTTTTCTATTTTGGTGTTGTGCCGAGATATGAGGGGGTAAATGAGCAATCGATGCTGTTGGCGAATGTAATACATGTTCGTATTTTAAAGTATTACGTAAGCTCAAACCTTCAATCTGTGGTTGTGGCTTTTAGTTGTAACACTTTCGCCAACAGTATCAGCAATCGTACAGAAAGTTACGCGCTTGGCTGTAACCCTTACTGGATAAGCATTCTGCAATTCGATATTTTTCGCAATTCTCAATGTACCAATTCACCTATAAGCTATTTGGCACAGCTTTTTTATACGGCTCATCTTGGGTTTGAAGCTTCTAAATTTCAGAGGTTTTAATTGGTACAGGTTTATCCCAGGTGGACAGGATGCTGAAAACAGGTCATCAAGTCCTTAGCGTAAGTTTCTGAACGGATGCTCATTTCACCCCGACAACAAAAGAAATTTCAGGACAGGGAATGGCGATCGCTTTCTTGGTTAATTTCTCAAAAGAGTTATATTGCGAAATTATTTTGACTACTTTTTGTGTCGTAGTTAATCAACTTATACAATTCAACCATCAATCAAACTCTTGTATATACTCGATTTCAAACGTCTGGTTGTTACACTTTTTACAATAAGACTAATTAGAACCATCTAGAAAGCTTTTTGAGAACAGACTTGTACAGTCACCAAAAAATCTAGGCTTGAATGTGAATATTTTATCAAACAATACTGAACTCATGTCGCATACGTTAATTAATTTAACATTACCAATAGTCATTCAAGAAATTGAGAATGTCTTGAATGAGTACCCTGAACATCCTTATCAATTAGCTTTTTCGATTCATGAATTGCGTCAAAAGTTAATTGCCCACATTCTAAGTCATGTCCCTAACCGCTATGTAGTCGAAGGGGTACAGGAATTATCCAGCATCCCCAAAAGCGGCTACTCTTTGCCTGTACAGGAGCAGATACAGATAGAAACAGTGGTTCACGGTAGTATTCTGCATATCTTGCGCGAAAACGCTGATTGGCTAAGTCGCCAGATCCTAACTCTGTCTCTTGTTGGGTCAGTTCTGCACACTCGTCTGATTTAATCACTTCATACTCTTGGGCAACATTATTCATCTTCAAAGTTACCTGACAAATAAAGACAACATTAGTTAAATTCATTTAGCAATTAAGGCTTTGAAAATGAAACATTTATTAACGAGTCAAATTAATTTGCTCACTTATTGCAGACCAGATCATATATCTACAAAAATCAGTCAATTTATGAAGGGGAAATATACTTGTCTTTGCTGTTCAGATGCTTTACTCCGTCATGTCTGTTCAAGAGGAGTTTACTGGCGTTGTAGCTACTGTTATCAGGAAATGCCAGTTTAGAAAACAAAACCAGGAAAAATGAAGAATATCTCTATATCGGACTGTACTTTCATCTGTGATCCTAAATTCGTCGTCTTGCCTCAAATGCTGGATTTACCATTTGCTCATTGTACAAAAAGCTATAGTAATCTCTAAACAAAACTATCTTTAATCAAATTTAATTAATCATAGGTATCCCTCATGAATTTATTTCAATCTAATCAGTCAGAGTTTGCCTGGTGGGTAGAAATTAACACGGCTGTTCCGCGCTGTACTTATTACTTTGGGCCTTTTGATAATAAAAAAGAAGCACAACTTTCTAGAAGTGGCTACGTTGAAGACTTATATCAGGAAGAAGCCAGGGACATCATTGCATTAGTCAAGCAATGCCAGCCTGATGTGATCACGATTTTTCAGGAGAAAGCAGAAGTCCAAATATTTAGTTTTTGAAGCCCGGATCGCAGATATTCTGCTAAATGGGGTTTTTGTCCTATGGTCAAGCGATCGCTCCAAGCATCACTCACAGGAATTCAACAGGCTAAAAAAGCGTTTGCTCGCAAGGGGTGGACACAAGACAATCTAGCTGCGGAAGTCAACCTCAAGACTAGACAAGCAATTTGGCGGTTTTTTAGTGGCCGTCCAATTGAGCGTCATACCTTTATTGAAATTTGTATGGTGCTGTCACTGAATTGGCAGGAGATTGCTAGCAATCCGCCAGCAGAATTCATGTCACTAGAAGAATACAGCCGTCCCCCTGTACTGGATATTGATAAATTAGTGCAGAAAGTGCGATCGCAACGCTTCGATAAAATTCAATACCAGTGTGGTATTTTGCAGTTATTGGATATCAGCCGTCCCGTTGCGATCGATGACATATATATAGATGTGAATATTTTGGAGGAGATTGCTAGCCTTCAGTACTTAGAAATCACCGATCTGCAAAACCTTGATCCCAAAGAATTTGACCGTTTTGGCTTAGGCGAGGCTGACGAAAAACAGATAGCTGGTACACAGGCAGTTGAAAGATACTCTAAGCTCAGGGTGCTAGGCAAACCAGGAGTAGGTAAAACCACCTTTTTGCAATATCTCGCCATTCAGTGTAACCAAAACGCATTTACGGCAAATCAGGTGCCAATATTCATCACCCTAAAAAATTTTGCTGAAGATTCTATTGTTACCAACGAGTTCAGCCTATTAAAATACATCAGCCAGGAATTCCTTACATCTGGAATTTCCGATCCTTCAGTAATTGAAACTTTACTTAGTGCAGGCAGGGTATTACTGTTGCTTGATGGCATGGATGAAGTTCTTCACCAACAAAGCAATGCTGTCTTAAGCGAAATTCGGAGGTTTTCAGAGAAATATCACAAAAATCGGTTTGTGGCGACCTGTCGAACAGCAGCTCAAAAACTCAGACTCCGAGGCTTTACCGATGTTGAAATTGCTCCCTTTACCTTAGAACAAATCCGAGCCTTCGCTCAAAAATGGTTTGTGGCCTTTACCAAGACCAACCAAAAAGATGGTCTGGCCCAGTCCGTTGAGTTTATTCAGAAGTTGGAATTAGCTGAAAATTGGCAATTTCGCCAACTCGTCGTCACACCCCTATTTCTGCATCTTGCCTGCTGGGTGTTTCACGGTCAAGAAAAATTTCCGACTAAGCGCACTGACTTTTATAAGCAAGGTTTAGACCTTCTATTGGGCAAATGGGATGAAGCCAGAGGCATTGAACGGGATGAAGTTTACCGAGGGTTTTTATTACCACAAAAGCTCAAATTATTGAGTCAAATTGCCGCAGCGACATTTGAGCAAGGTCAGTACTTTTTTGAGCAACGCGTCGTTGAGCAATATATTGGTGACTATATTCAGAATCTCAACAACGTGCCAATGGATGCAGAGTCACTGCAAATCGAAAGCGAAGCGGCGCTCAAAGCAATTGAGGCTCAACATGGGCTATTGGCAGAACGGGCGCGGGGAATTTTTTCCTTTTCCTATCTAGCATTTCAAGAATATTTCACAGCGAGGAAAATCGTTGCCAGCCATAACTTAGAGGCATTTGGGCAAGCGCTCTCTGGTCTGGTGAATCATATCACCGACCCCCACTGGCGCGAAATCTTCTTGTTAACCGCTACCATGCTCAGGAGTGCAGACTCTCTAGTACAGTTGATGAAGCAACAGATTGATACACTCGTTGCCGAAGATGCTTATTTACAAGAGTTTTTGACCTGGGCTAGCCAAAAATCTCGCAGTATTCCTACCCAATCAAAAGATGCGACAGTTCGAGCATTTTATCTGGCCTTGAGTCGGACTCCTCACATAGCTTCGCACTTTGCCCTAGCCAGCAGCCTCGACCAAGGGATGTTTCTGGATGAGGCATTAGATGACCTGCTGCTGGCGTGTGCAATTGATGGGAGCCAGGACTTTGCCCACATCCACGCCTGTGGAGAAGCTATGAGCAACATTCTGGGTATTGTTCTGGATGTAGGACTCCATAAATCCCTGCAACAACTCTCTGACCAGTTGCCAAATTCTGGTCAAAGTCAACAACGGTTTGAGCTATGGTCGCAAACGAACTATTCAGCTTGGGCTGAACAGGTAAAGAAGACTGTAATTAATTATCGCAATATTAACCACGAGTGGCAATTTAGCTCTGAGCAAGAGCAAGTGTTGCAACGCTACTATGATGCCAATCAACTACTACTCGATTGCCTGCATAGCAATTGTGAGGTGACATCTGCTATTAGGCAAGAAATTGAAGCCACTTTATTGTTGCCGATAAAGGAACTTGAGGACAGGGAATGGCAATAGCTCTCTTGCTTAATTCCTCAAATAGTTTTGGATTGCAAAAATGATTTTGACTACATTTTGTATCGTAGTTAATCAACTCATTCACCAAATCAAACAACACCAAATTCTTATAGCATAAGAAGATAACTATTTAAATTGTCACTTTCGAGCTATTCTCTCCTACTTTTAATTTTTTAAAAGTGGGGGACTAATTACACTTTTGGGCTATTACGTGTAACAGATGGCTCAAAGTATTGATCTGACGTTAGGTGACTGGAGGTGAACTACTAGGCGATTATTTAGTGATTAGCAACTACGAACCCAAATCTCACCGTAGCCGTATTTCCCAAGGTCTACCACATCTTCAGGAAAGCGTTTTAGAAACTCATCTGGAGGCAACCATTCTTGAAATACAAAAACTTGGCTGAAATGATTTGACACTCTCGGTTACGAGCAAATCAAATAGGCAGTTTCAATCATTCGTGAAAAAATAACAGAACTCGGTAGAAGATATTTGGTTACAAAAAAGATATTTGGTTACAACTAAAAACAATCATTCGAGAGTTTCATTTTGATATCAACGCGAATGCTTTTTGGGTTGAATTGTCGTTGGCTAGCGGAACATGGGTATCAAGCCCCGCCCTGGAAGGGCGTTCTCGATTGGTCGGAGTACAAGCTCCTTCCAATCCTCCCCCCTGCTCCCTGCTCCCCGCTCCCCTGCCTC
>NZ_WWFG01000014.1 GCF_026127265.1 Nostoc sp. KVJ3 | reverse complement strand
TGGTAGAAACGCCATGCCCCTGGAGAAACACCATTACTTCTTTGATGGCTTTTTGACTTGACAGGCGTTTTTAATGAGAGTGATCCGCTTTTTGGCAATACCCTGGACTTCAATCAGTCGTTCAATCTGATTTTCGATGATGTCCAGGGTTTCAAGCCCGAAGTGAGCAACAATCCGTCTTGCTGTGACTGGACCAACACCTTTAATCAGCCCACTACCCAAGTATTTTTCAATTCCGGTAAGCGTTGCTGGTTTGGTTTCTTTGTAGTTGACTACTTGGAACTGTGGCCCAAATTGTGGATGGTCACGCCAGAAACCAGTTAGTTGTAAAGTCTGCCCTGGCTGAATATTGGCGAAGCTGCCGACAATTGTTGTGAGTTCGGTACTACGTGGGCGAGTCAATCTTGCCACGGTGTAGCCTGACTCAGCAGAGTAAAAAGTTAAACGTTCTACGACTCCGGTGATTGTTTCGTTTTGAGGAAAGGCGCTTACTTCTTGAGGGGCAAGATTAGGAGGAGTGGACATTGCTTATGATCCGATGCCGCAGACTATTATAGTACTGGGATTCAGTTCAATCATAGTACATAAATACTATACTCTTTTGAGATTACAATAATAGTAGATGATAAAGTCGAAAATGCTGCTTCGCTTCACCATACGATGACTACGAGCGCAAGCTATGCAAGCTACGCCTCAAAGGTTGGTGAGGAGAGTGAAATATGTTGTAAAAAACCATAGATTTTACTCTAATAAAGCTTCAATTTGCCCTAACAACTTATCTAAAACTTTTGCTTTATTAGGATCTTCCCAGATTTTAGCTTGCTTAACTCGCTGATAGGCTTCCTTCATCCGATTAGGAAGGATATTCGGCTGAGAAGACTTAGGAGGTTGAACTGATTGAATGTAACTTTTGATATCTCTAACTGAAAGATTTTCTTCAATAGTTTTCACTAGAAGTTGATGTCGCTGATCTTTGTCTTTCAATTGAGCGATGATACGAGCTTTGGTATATTCTAGTTGTCCTTGGCGCAAAGTTTCTAGAACATCTTTAGGTAAATTTAGTAAAGGTAGGCGATGACTACGAAAACTGTCTGGAGTCAACCTACCTATTACTGAAAATATCTTTTCTACCATTTCCCATTGGTTACGAACAACGTTGTTCGTAGTTTCTGTTTTTTGCTTTTGTCGGTTAGCAATATGATTGAGTAGGGAAATAACTTCTCCTTGAGAGCATTCCAAGCGGATAGATAGCAGTTGCAAAATAGCTTCAGTTTCCTCAACCGGATTTAAATCTTCCCGTTGCAAATTTTCGAGGAGGGCGACTTGGAAAGCATCTTGGTCATTGAGATGGCGGATAATAACCGGAACTTGCTCCATTCCAAGAGTTTGAGCCGCACGGTAGCGACGTTCACCAGCAATCAATTCATAATTACCGGATTCTAACGGTCGGACAAGCAGTGGCTGCAAGATGCCATGTTCACGAATAGAAGCAACTAGGCTTTCCATTCCTTGAATTGAAAAATAACGCCGAGGCTGATGAGCAGCTAGGTGAATTTGAGTTATTAATAAAGATTGTTCAATAGATTCGTTTTCCGAGAGTTGAGGATTATTGGTAACTCCTACTAAGTCAAGGAATTGTCTGGTTTTATTCGGAAATTCCATTTCATCTGCCATTGACAAGCGCCGCTTCGCCATATTACTCCTGTTCTGCCATTTCCCTGGCGATTTCTTGATAAGGTTCAATCAATTTTCTTTCTGTGGTATATCGATGAATTGGTTGACGCGCCAAGTTGGACTCTGGAAACTGAACAGACTTAGGAACTGGTTCAAAAATTTTGACCCCAGGAAGTTTAGTTTTAAGAGTTTTGAGAGCATCTTGGGTCGTGAGTGTACGGTCTGCCATTGTAGGCAAGACTCCTAAAATTTGCAAATTGGGGTGAGTGTCTTCATCACGAAGACTTTCGATAGTTTCCAATAATTGTCGTAAGCCTTCTAAAGCAAAAAACTGACATTGAACGGGGATCAAGACTGCATCTGCTGCCATCAGTGCATTTAGAGTCAGCATACCTAAGCTAGGTGGGCAATCAATGAGGATATGAGCAAATTCTTGCCGTAAAGGATTCAACTTCTTTCTCAGGATTCGGCTATTATCTGCCGAGGTCAAAATTTGCTTTTCTCCAGATGCAAGAGATATGTCAGCCGGAATCAGCTTGATTCCGTACTCGGTGTCAATAATAGTTTCAGATGCGCTCTGTTTACGATCTGTAAGTACTTCATAAGCAGTCTTCTGCCCTGGCTGAATCTTGATTCCTAGACCCGTGGTTAAATTACCTTGGGGATCAAAGTCAACTACAAGGCAGGAGGAACTTTCTGCCAGCAATCCACTTAGTGCGATAGTAGAGGTTGTCTTGGCTACTCCTCCCTTTTGATTAGTAACTGCGATAATCATATTTTCTTAGTACTATACGATTTTTGATGAAAAAACATATATTAGTTACAGAATGAACTGATTCTATGACAATTTAAGTAGACCGCAAAGATTTTCACAAGTTTTACACCAAAGTAATGAAAAACTAATGCTCCAAATTGCTTGTCACCTAAAAAGCTAACTATACTTTCGTTCTGGTGATGAGGGGCGATTTAGTGAAATAAATTGGCGGTTAAAATACACTCATTTCCCAAAGTTCTGGAAAGAAAGTTCTGATGAAGTCTACCGAGCGATCGCCCAAGCCACCTAAACAACAGCCAAAACCCAACGACCCAAGTCCAAAGCTTGACCTTGTAGCTTATAAACCAGTAGATAAACAGCAGCCAATCTCTCAGCCTAACATTACTCCCAGTGTTGATCTGCCGTCAGTTGAGCAGCCAGCCCAAGCAGAGGTAATACCTCTTGTAAGGTCAAAGACAAACGCTGCTGGAAAACCGCAACATTTAGAGAAAAGTAAAGCCAAACGTACCTCTGCTGACAAGAGAAAATCCAAATTACCGCAACAGCCCAAGCAACAGGGTCAATTGACAAAGAGCGATGAAGAAGAAGAATTACCGCCAGAACCCTGTCAGCACATGCAATTCCTGGATTGCAACTCGGAGGTAGGGCGTGTGATATTCGAGTGCTACCACTGCAAGCAAGGGATAATCAGCGAGTACACTGGAGATCCCGTAATGGGCGAGTACAAAGGACGACCTTCAGTGATTTTCACAAAGGTAAAATGCCCCAACTGTGAGCAAACAGCGATTAGGCTGGAAGCAAGGGAAGTGCTTTCAACAACAGCGATTCCTTCTCCTTGGCAGCAATGACCACACACTTTCTTCAAGAGTCACTGGTGTAGAGATATTAACGATTGATAATGCAAATGAGATTTTTACCCTCAATAATAACTGCACTAACGGCACTGACACTAGCTAGTTGCAGCACTACTACTGCTGAACAGTATGAAGCTACAGCGCTCACCAGTTACTCCTGGCAAGTTAAGTATGCTAATAACCTAACAGGTCAACCACAACCACGCACTGAAACTTTTGCTAATACTTCAGTGTTGAATCGGAATGGATTGAAACCACCAGGAGCAGTTGTTGGCCCAGATGACAGAGGGTTATGGTGGCCTACTTTACCGCCGCGACCAAGTGTTGATGAAGTTGAACAACGTAAAAGGCCTCAAGAAGAGGCAGGCAAACCTGAATTAATCAAAGATGTAAAGTACAAACTGACCTATGGAGTGGGTAATTCTCAGCAGACCCTACCTACTAATTATGATGTTTATCGGCAAGTAGTAAAAGCTTATCCCCAAAAAATTCCTTTGGAATTGACTTTGGGTGTGAATGATAATTCAGTAGAGAAAGCTGAACCTGTAAGCAAGTAGTAACCCACTCGTTACGTAGTCAGCAAGAAGTTAGAGTGAAAGACTGAATTGTTTTTCAACAAAAAATTGACATTAAAGTATAAATCAAAGAGTCAACAACGATCTAATTTAATTTCTGCTGCGTTGATAAAAAAGATTTCAAAAATTCCTTCTGGGGGCTATATGGGAGCTATATATACCCCAACAACAGATCAGGACTTTGGTTACATTTTGACCCCTATATAGGATATACATAGGTGCTAAATGGGGTATATTTGACTGGCTGACAATTTGTACCCCATTTAGCCCCCAAGGGGTTATGATAAGCTCTTGAGATTAGGCAAAAAAAGGGAAGTTATTTTATTCTTCTTTCTCTTGCAGATCACTTCAACAGATAATTTTCACAAATCAAAGTGTATTACCTTTGTCTTTATGTCAAACATTCACACGTTACAAAAAATTTTTCCTGCGGGTTTCGACAACGGTTACGGAAGTCTCAAACTTTTAGTCGAAGGTTTTGAAGTGGTTCGTGTCCCCAGCTATATAACCAATGCCGAGATGGAAGATGTTCCAGGGCGTGTAGTTTTTAACGGCACTGCTTACACTGTTGGAGAGTCTGCTTACCGTACAGGAAATTATTTTGACCGCAACACAGACAATAATGAAAATAAAGTCAATAATGCGTTGTTGACTTTATTGGGTGCCTTGGCACATCTGCCACACCGTAAGGCTTGGCACTTAAAATTAGTCGTCAGTTTACATGATGTTGGTCTGGCTGAAGAACTACAAAAAGTACTCAATGGAGAATATCAGCCAATACTTGCTGGCAAACAATCAGAAGTAAAAGTAGAAGTGCTGAAAGTTGTACTAGAGGGTATGGGTGCATTGTTTGGGCATCCACTACCGAAAAAATTAACCATTTTAGACTTTGGCAATGGAACAACCCTGTATTCTCGTTACAACCGGGGTCAACGAGAAGTTCACACCGCCTACCCCATCGGTGTGGAAGTTCTCATCGATGATATCTCCCAAAAAATGAAACATCTAAATGGAGGAAAAATCGGAGATCCTTCCATTATCCGATTTTGTCTGGAAATGGGGCATACCCGATACAGCCGTGACATCGATATCAAAGATATATACAGTGCTTCTTTAAAAGATTGGTATGAAAAATACTTGAAGAAAGTGGTGAATCTGACACTGGATGCCAAGCATCAGGGGGATGAAATCTGGGCGATTGGTGGAGGTTGCCTTTTACCAGGATTCAAAAAGTTGTTAGAAAAGAATGGCTTCAAAATCCTGGACAATCCGGTAGAAGCCAATGTCTCTGGGCTTTTAGAGATGGCAAAAACTATTTTTGCCAAGAACCCAACTACTACATCTCTTAAGTGATCGCAATGGCAGACAAACTTGACTTAACCCCAGAAAAAGTTCGGATCAAAGATAGCTACCGTGAGCGGATATTTGCCGAATCACAGCAACTAGGCAAGAGTTACCTGGAGACGCTTTACTTTATTATTGATTGCTATTTTGCTTTCAGAAAGGGTGCATTTCCCACACAACAAGCGACTTTCACCCCGATTAATACAGAAGATAACAAACTCACCTATTGGAGTTCAACTCAAATTACAGAGGAGGAACAAGAGGATTCTGATGGAGAAACATTCAGCCTTGACTTTGATTTGTAGCCAAAATGTAGGATTTATGTCTGATTTCTGAACAAGCGATCGCACGATAGCGTAATCGCTTTCTTTTGCATAAAGAAAATAGTTCTAGCACCTCTGTTTGCTAAAGTAGTTCTAAGGCGCGTGAATTTCCAAACAATCCAGAGGCATTATCACTATGAGAATACTTCATGGCACCTGGATACCAAAGGAGGAAACTGACTTTATTCAGTCAGGGTCTTTTTACTTGTGGGTAGAAACTCAATTATCCCAAAAAAGTCACACCAATAGTCAACAAATTCATCCTGGACATTTGCTTAAATCCGAATTAATCGCCTTTTTAGTACAGGAATTGGGAATTAAAGAACACAATACTCAATTTGTTCAACGCATATCTCCTAAATACTTTGCCTTACCAACCACCAATAATCAGCCCCTACCCTCACCAGAATTAACCAAGTATTTAGAAATTGAGTTGACTGATAGTTATGAAGAATTCCAATACTGGCAGGTAGATTGTTATGAAACAGTAGTGTCTACCAAAAACGTCACAGCACTTAATATTATCAAACTACTTAAAGATATCCATTTTTTAGCAATATATAATGCCGAGAAGTTTCAAATTGGTTCAGATTTATTATTTTGGTATCATTACACTCAGAGTTTTAAACAAGTAATCCTCAAAGACCAATTTATTCCCGCCCTAAAATATCGACAGTTATCATCGAAAAATCCGAAGAAAAAAGGCAAAAGCAAGACTGATAAAGCAGCATTTGAAATTTATGCCACCTGGGAAATTATTTCCGAACAATATGAAGCAAATATTCTTAAATATATTGAATATATGCCACTAATCTGTGTGGCAGGTACAGGAAAAACTAGCGATCGCATTGAGTTTTTTGATCGAGAAACACTATTGCGTCACTTTTCCGAATATGTACTTGATGATTTAGTGACTCACACCCCATCTACAGCCGCTTTTGACAAACAAATTGCTGATTCTCTAATTGAATCTTGCTTTTCTCCTCGTCAGCATAATCCACTAACAACAAATACTGCCCTCGAGGAATATCAGCAATGGTTGATGTGGAAAACCAAAATTACCCGCACTCAAGCTGATTCACCTTTTCATCTGTGCTTCCAGTTACATTCTCCTGATAATGAACAAATAGACAATTGGCAAATTCAATTTCTAGTAGCCAGTAAACAAGATCCATCCTTGAAGTTAGCGTTAGCAGACTACTGGACAATGAATCAATTTACCAAAACTGCTGTACATAAAGATTTTGGTAAAGATTTTGAAACAAATTTACTGCTGAATCTGGGGTATGCAGCCCGGATGTATCCCAAACTCTGGCTTGGGTTGGAGACAGATAAGCCAACAGCAATGCAACTTACCTTAGATGAAGCATTTGACTTCCTTACTGAAAGTGCTTGGGTACTGGAAGACTCAGGATTCAAAGTAATTGTACCTGCTTGGTATACTCCGGCAGGTCGTCGTCGCGCCAAAATTCGCCTCAAAGCATCGGGTAGCAAACTTGCTGCAACGAAAGGGGAAACAAAAAGCTATTTTGGCTTAGACTCACTGGTGGAGTATCAGTATGAGTTGGCGATTGGGGAGCAAACTGTCACACCTATTGAATGGGAACAACTGATTAATGCTAAAACTCCCCTAGTGCATTTTCGCGGTCAATGGATGGAATTAGACCGGGATAAAATGCAGCAGTTACTCGACTTTTGGCAGTCAAAAGGCTCCGAACAACCCCAGATGACCTTACTGGAGTTTCTACAACGCAGTGCTGAATTGGGGTCAGAATGGGAAATTGAACATGACGAAGCTTTGTCAGAGATGATAGCAAAGCTACAAGATAAAAGTCGCCTAGAACCAATTTCTGAACTTGATAATCTGCAAGGCACACTCCGAGAATATCAAAAACGTGGTGTTTCCTGGCTACAATATCTAGAAAATTTGGGATTAAATGGCTGTTTGGCAGACGATATGGGTTTAGGTAAATCCGTGCAGGTGATTGCCCGATTAGTGCAAGAGAAGGAGTTACATTCAGCTCTGAAAGTAGGAGAAAAGATTACTTCTTTATCTGCCCTGCCTACACTATTAATTGCCCCGACTTCTGTTGTCGGCAACTGGCAGAAAGAAATTGCTAAATTTGCGCCTCATTTAAAAACTATGGTGCATCATGGTAGCACTAGGCTGCAAAATCTAGCTGACTTCAAAGCTGCTTGTAAACAAAACGATGTGATAATTAGTTCTTTTACTTTAGTCCGCAAAGATGAAAAGTTATTGAGCGGCATTGAGTGGCAACGTTTAGTACTGGATGAGGCACAAAATATTAAAAATCCGAAAGCTGCCCAAACTAAAGCTATTTTAAAATTAAGAGCTAAACATCGGCTGGCATTGACAGGTACTCCTGTAGAAAACCGCTTACTGGATTTATGGTCAATTTTTAATTTTCTCAATCCTGGTTACTTGGGTAAAGAAGCCCAGTTTCGGAAAATTTTCGAGATTCCGATTCAAAAAGACAATGACCGCGTGAAATCTGCCACCTTGAAAAAACTGGTAGAACCTCTAATTCTGCGAAGGTTAAAAACTGACCAGTCTATTATTAATGACTTGCCAGATAAAGTGGAACAAAAACTCTACACTAACCTGACCAAAGAGCAAGCATCGCTTTATGAAGTGGTGGTACTAGATGTCGAAAAACAATTGCAATCAGCAGAGGGAATTCAACGCAAAGGATTGATTCTTTCAACGCTGATGAAATTGAAGCAGATTTGTAATCATCCAGCCCAATTTCTGCAAGATGGGAGCGAATTTTCACCACTGCGTTCGCACAAACTCAGTCGGTTAGCAGAGATGGTTGAGGAGGCAGTTGATGAAGGAGAAAGTTTACTCATTTTTAGTCAATTTACGGAAGTGGGTGAAAAGATTGAGAAACATCTCAAACACAGTCTGCATTGCAATACTTACTATTTGCATGGTGGCACTAGTCGCCCACGTCGAGAACAAATGATTACCGAATTTCAAGACCCAAATACAGAACCATCGGTTTTTATCCTTTCCTTGAAAGCAGGGGGCGTAGGTATCACCCTCACGAAAGCCAACCATGTCTTTCACTTTGACCGTTGGTGGAACCCAGCAGTTGAAGACCAAGCAACTGACCGTGCTTTCCGTATTGGTCAAAAAAAGAATGTCTTTGTGCATAAATTTGTTGCCATTGGAACTCTAGAAGAGAGAATTGACCAAATGATTGAGGATAAGAAAAAACTCTCTAATGCTGTTGTTGGTAGCGATGAATCTTGGCTCACCGAATTAGATAATGAAGCCTTTAAGCGGTTGATTTCATTGAATAAGAGTGCAATTTTGGAGTAGATATTATGGCTAAATTTAGTCGAACTTGGTGGGGCGATCGCTTTATTCAAGCACTAGAAGCTTTTACAGATGATAACCGACTCAAAAGAGGACGGTCTTATGCTAGCGGTGGTAAAGTCAAAAGTTTTGAGATTGACTTAAATAAAATTACTGCCAAAGTCAGAGGCTCAGTTAATCCCTATTTTGGAGTTTACAAAGAACCAACTTATAATATAGAGATTCAGATTACACCTATTGCTAAAACACGTTGGAATGAAGCTATCCAAAAGCTTTCTTCTAAAGCCAGTATCATTTCTCGATTGCTGCTAAATGAAGTCCCAGAAAATATTGAAGATACTTTCTCTCATTTGGGACTACATTTATTGCCCCATAGTAGTAAGGATTTCAAAACTAAATGCTCTTGCCCAGATTATGCTAATCCCTGTAAGCACATTGCTGGAGTTTACTATTTAGTGGCTTCTCAATTAGATAATAATCCCTGGTTATTATTTGAATTACGGGGATTATCGAAAGCAGAACTTCAAGCCAAATTAGCTGATTCTCCTTTGGGAAAAGCTCTCTCTGAGGAATTGAATACTAAGGAAATTCCTTTAGAACTTTCTAATTCGCTGTACACTAAGCTAGAAAAGCAATCTCTTAACCAAATGCCAAATGCCAGAGAATTTTGGTTAGGTACAAAGCGATTACCACAAACTATTGAAGTGGCGACTCCAGGTAGTATCTGTGCAATTTTGATTAAGAAACAAGGGGATTTTCCTGATTTCTGGCACAATGATGCTTCCTTTATTGAAACAATGGAACAACTGTATCAGCGAGTCAAAACCAAAAATCATCAGTTCTGATTTCAGCGCATTTTCTGCTTTCTTGAACGAATATGGGCGCGATGGGTTACGCCTCACCTTAAGAGTGATCGCTCTAGTAATAACGTAGCGTGGGCACGGCTTACAAGCAATCGAGCGATTCATGGACGGATGTCAGGAGCGGGGGAAAGCGCCTGACAGAAATTGTAGAACTTTATTATTTATTGTAGAACTTCATAAAAGTATGAGCTTGGACTGATAGCTGGTGCTGTTGATACCAAGTATAAGCGTTATCTGCAACTATCTGTCCTGCTGATAGGTTCATCGTGTGTAGATACTTGTCCCCTAACCAGTAGTGTTTCCCTGCTTTGAGACCATCTACTTCTTTTCCTTTATAGGACATACCTATAGGCAGTAATCCATGAGCGCAGTAAGCCGCGAAAATTGTGGACTTTGTCAGGTATTCTGTATGGTAATTAAAAAAACCTACAACAGAATTTAATAATAAGTTGCTGATGTCCTGAGCTGATTTAACTCCCATACAAATGACAGGAATACCATTTATTGGATAAATTTCAAAATCTAAAGTAGGACCAATATCTAAAATTTCATCAATTTTCAATTCCAGACAAGTCCGCTGCAACGCTAATTGCGAATTCTGATAAACACGAGAACGAGGTCCCCGACCACCAAATACTACCAAGCGTCGAGAACGTTCTAATAAAGAGGTTAGATGTTGTGGTTCACCTATATTAGAAAAAACTGGTAAAGCTGGAATCGTAGAGTGTTTTCCTTGACCTAATTTATTAATAATCTCAGCATATCCTTGCTTGCTGGTAAGGCAGCGATCGCTCAACCGCACCAGACGTGCAGCTAAATTTCTTTGCAGTGGCGATGTCCAAAACTGACTTGTCCAAATTGGGCCAAAGGCATAGAGTTCGTGAAACATTGTCACCAAATGTCCGTTAGTCAAAGCTTTTCGCCAACACTCCAAGCCTTCTACCAACCAAATCGGACAGCCTCGGCGAGCATAACCATAACCCACATAATGCAAAAGTACTGGTGTTGTTGGGTGCTGGTCACGAGGTAGTAATTCTAACAAAGCCGCTCTAGAGCAATCTGCCACCTGCTTAACTGCAAAGCCGTCTACAAAAGCTTGACCAGACCAATTTGGGTCTCCAATGATAAAATCAGTTACCAAGCCAAAATCCTGACGCATTTGCTTGGCTAAATTTAAAGCATAATCTCCAACTCCGTCCACCGCAGGAGGTAGACGGGGAACAATAAAAGTGATTTGAGGATTTAGATGACTCATGAGATTAATTCCATCTTCATGATTTCGGTGATAAAATCTGTTACCCGAACCACTTGTTGTTCTTGATCGAAATCTGATAGCTGAATTGGTATGGCTTTTTTCTTGATGCTGATTTCTTCCAATGTAATAGTTTCCATTAAAACAGCTAGGGCATTAACATAAGAATCCTCCCACGGTTTAGCCCCAGGGAGCCTCCAAACCCAATCTCCACCAATATCATATGCCATAGGAATTTGACTTGTAACTACTGGTAATCTTGCTGCTACATACTCACTCAGCTTTGTTGTATAGCGAAAGCTACCAACTGCATCCACACTCTGAGGTAAACTAGCTACATCCATAGCTGCCATGTAGTCCAGCACTTGCTCATAAGGAACATTACCTGGCAGAAAAATTTGTTTCCCCAGATCCTGACCTGCCAACTGCTTTAAATAAGAAAGGCCACTTCCATCCCCCACTACTAAGATGATGACGTTTTTGGGGTTGGTTTTCTGGAAGGCTTTGACTAATTCATAACCGTAGCAGTATTGAAATCGCTGAGTCAACACTATTGACCCTAGTAACCCAAATACAAGGGAATCATGAGGAATTCCTAGTTGCTTACGAATGCTCACTCGACTATCAGCCAATTGTTCAACAGTACGAGAAAAATAAGCCCAACCCGCAGCAGTTACTCCTTTGGGCGCTCCAAACGTTAGCGCTCGACCTGCATCATATACCGAGTTAGAATACTGCTGCTGACCTGAATAACGCCTCTTTACCCACCAGTTCCCGTCAGTGCATCCGACTTGCCCCAGTTTCACGCCGTTGTTGTTGTAAATGCCATCATCGAGAATTTCAAAGCCGTAATTCTGGCACTCGTTGAAGATATGCGCCATGATTAGGTTCTCAGAAGTCGGAAGTCGGAGGTCGGAAGTCGGAGGTAATTTAGTTGTGTCTTCCAGCTTTAAGATTTCAACTTTATCTTCAGACAGTTTTTCCACTTCGGACTTCCGACTTAATACTTCCGACTTCATTGAATGATGCCATTGGATGAAGCGATCGCAACGCATTAGAGTGTTGGCACGAAATACTTCTTTGTCGTTGACCATGACTACCCAGCGTTGCGTTAAATGGTTGTCGTCATAGCTGATGCTGGCTACCAGTTTGTCATCAGCATAATATTCGTGATGGTCAAACGAGATTTCGACTATTGTGAGGGGTTCGGGAGCAACAACTTGGGCTTGGTCAGCAATGTAGCTGTCGAGTTCGGCTTGGGCTGCGGCTTGTTCGTCGGGGGCAGTGAGGGCGAGTTTCTGAACCTTGCTTGCCTGATATTCAGCGATTGCACTAATCCAAGAATCCTTGCAGCGTTTGTCGCTTACTTCGACTGTGCAGGCGATTTCGCTGTAGATTTGCTTGAGTCGCGCAATAGATTTCAGTTGCAGCTGTTGTGCTGTGTAAATGGCGTGAGTCATAATTGATAAAGTCTTAATGGACATAGAGAAGCGCTTCAGATTTCCGGTCGGGGGCGCTTTCTCTATATAAATATAGTAGACTGATGGTCTACACTTGTCAATTGATGCACGACACTATATAGTAAGTGTAGGACGACGTTTTACATTAAAGGAGGTGGTTTAGGTGGATATAGTGAAAATCAGACGCTACACAGACATTGAAATTTCAGGTTTAGGAGGAAAAATTAAACAAGCTAGAAAAGCTGATGGGCGTTCAGTCGAGGTTTTGGCAGGAGAAGCTGATATTAGCCGATCTTACTGGCACGATATTGAGGCAGAACGAATACGAGATGCTTTGCCTGAAGACACATTAAGGAAAATTGAGCGAGTACTTGGTATTGACTTAGGAGTGAAATTCGATGATTAACCACTCCTCTCGCCTTGCCCTTAGTTTTTTTACGAGCGATTGTAGCTCCTGACTACAACCATAAAATTGTTATCTAGTCTGAGAAATACCATTTGAAAGGGTGGAATCATGACTAAACCATCCTCGAACCGCAAAAAAGCCACCTCTGCTGTCTCCAACAATTTAAAAGCAAGCGCTAGTTCTGCCAAAGACATCTTTGATCCAGAAAATCCAGCTTCAGCAACGATTACGGTTACTGCTGCTGAAGTAGAGGAGTTGTCCGAAACGGAAGAACGCGATCGCCTACATTTAGAGCGCCGTGTGGAAAAAGCGTTTTTTGAAGCGGGAAAGGCGCTGGCAGAATTGCGCGATCGCAGACTGTACCGTTCGACGCATTCAACCTTTGAAGAGTATTGCAAGGACAGGTTTGGATTTGAGCGTCGTCATCCTTACAGATTAATTGAAGCTGCTGGAGTTGTAGATAATTTGATCAAAATGTGTCCAAATTGGACACAAAATGAAATTGAAGATGATCCTGCTACAGTCCACTCCGATCAGGTACAAATCTTGCCTACCAGCGAGGGACAAGTTCGGCCCATGACCAAACTGGAACCGCAGCAACAGCAAGAAGTATGGCAACAGGCAGTAGAACTTGCTGGCGGCAAAGTGCCAACTGGTAGAATCGTGAAAGATGTTGTGCAGCGCATCATGGAAAGGACGAAAATACCCAATACCTACCAAATTGGCGAGGTGTGCCAAATACTAGCAAAGGACAACCCCGAACTCAGAGGCAAGGGCGGGTGCTGGGGCATAGTTAACCATGTGGGCGAATTCAGCTGTACTGTCAAAACCTGGGATGGGGAGTACACGGTTGGGTTGCAGCACATGAAGTCTTTCAATTATCTCCCTGCCGAGTGTGAGCAGATGCAGGTGATTTGCGATCGCATCAGTCGGGTGTATTCGAGTGAGTTGGAGGAGTCGGTGCAGAGGTTTTTGGAGTCGTTGGGAAAGCTGAATCGGGCTTATTTGACGGCGTTGGAAGAGAAATTGTTGAGGGTCTTAGAATCAGAACACGGCGACGAGATAATCCGCTAAACAATTTTGGCAATTTGTGACTTGAAGAAGATTTTGGACAGCTTTTGTCAGGAGAAGTTGGACAAGTCTGTCACTTAAAGGATAATGTGGCCGTTTTTCAAGCATAAAGTGGCCGCAAAACAGAATCTATGATAGAAGCGGATTTGAGAGAATTGAATGCGATCGCTGTAAAGTATGGTGAAAGTAGGGCAACGCAAAAATAAGCATTCCAGGCTTTTAAAGCGGCCACTTTATGCTTTAATTCCGGCCACTTTATCCCTTAAGTTACAAAGTCGTAAGCTGAAATACCTAAAACTTCGTTAAGGCATTAATCAAGCGATCGCTTCTTTTGGATAAAGAAAATGGACATAGTAACAAAAATGGGAGAAGAACATGGACGCAAATCCATATAAATATTACCTAGAGCGGTAAAACTTGCTAGAGGTAGGTTGGAAGCATAGTAAACTCGTTTGATATTTTCTAAGACGCATACGTAATTAAGCCTTTATTCTCACCTCTCCAGTTAGTTTTGCCGTTCTAGAAAATAGGACACTTGTACCATGTATTAATCAAGGTGATTGCTGTACAATTTATAACGTCAATGATTTAAACAAATTTTGGAGATCGCCTAGCATCTGTTCTCAAAAGCCACAGGTGCAGAAGCTTGTGCGCCAACACGATTGAGTAAAAACACTGTATTGCGTAGAGATGTTGCAATACAACTTCTCCACAAATATTTAGTTGAAAATACCTGTAAAGTCATTACATCTGTGTAATCAATTTAAAAAGAAAATGAATAAAATGTTGTCTTGCAAAACCTTGTTGTTTAGTTCTGTTATTGCTTGCACAGTACTTGCCACGCCTAATGTTGTTAGGGGGAATGAGTTAGTCAGCACGGGAAACTAATGATAATACAGCACGTTGTAGCCAAAATGTCGGCGGTTCTTACCTGAGAACAATCTTCAACCAAGACGGCACAATCGGATCGCGTGGAGTCATAACACTTACCGAAGAAGGTAACTTTTTTGTCATTGACTCCAATCAAGGTGGTGTTACCAACGTCTTTAATCCCTTTAGCAATGGACAAGGTGCTTGGAAGTGTAATAGCAAAACTGGGGTCAGCGCCAGATCAATTACCTTTGCGTTTCCAGGAAGTGCAGGATCTACTGGTAGCATTGCTCGCTCTGACTATCAAGCCAGCTTTAATCCCCAAACCCAGACAGTACAAGGGACTATTACACTACGTTTTTTCAGCCTAAATGCTAATCCCTTATTAAATAATGTCCCACCTATAGCAAAATTCAACTTCTCAGGGCAAGAAATCAAACCCGCCAATTAACCATAATGACTTCCAAAATCCACTTTATCTCCGGCTTACCTCGTTCGGGTTCCACCTTACTCGGAGCCTTACTGCGGCAAAACCCCCGGTTTCACGCCAGCATGACTAGCCCTGTTGGTAGTCTGGTGAACCGAATCCTAGAAGCGATGAGCGAAGATAATGAATTTTCAGTCTTTATCACCCCTGAGCAAAAACGGGCATTAACCTTAACTATCTTTTCCACCTTTTACGAATCCCAAGCACAAAAAGAAGTCATCTTCGATACTAACCGCTTGTGGTGTAGCAAATTGTCTTTAATTGAAGAGCTATTTCCTGGCTCAAAGGTAATTTGCTGCGTGCGAAATGTCGCTTGGATTATGGATAGCATCGAACGGCTGATTAGAAAAAACGCTTTTGATGTGTCGCGGATGTTTAATAATGCCGCTGAACGCTCCACAGTTTACACCCGCACCGAAGCCCTGAGTCAAGGGGGACGGTTGGTGGGCTTTGCTTATAACGCCCTCAAGGAAGCATTTTATAGCGAACATAGCGCCTCTTTGCTTTTAGTGGACTATGACTTGTTAAGCCAAGCACCTGATAAAACCCTATCGCTGATTTATCAATTTTTGCAAGAGGAACCCTTTGAGCATGATTTTGCCAACGTGGAATACGAAGCTTCAGAGTTTGATAATCGCCTAAATACCAAAGGACTACATCAAGTGCGTCCTAAAGTTGAGTTTCAACCGCGACTGACGATTTTACCACCAGATTTATTTACTCAGTATGATTCCTTGTCTTTTTGGAAGAATCCTAGCAATAGTCTGGCTAACGTAATTGTCGCCCAGCCGGTAGAAGCGGTGAGTAAATGAAGCTTGTCAATCTTAAGAGGTTGTTTGAAAAGTGGTTGGCTATGATTTTAGGCACTTGTTGATCCCCCTTAAGAAGGGGGATTTAGGGGGATCTAAAACGTTTTGCTACCGACAAGAGGACTTTTCAAACATCCTTTTAGCCTTTTCCTACCAAGCTGCAACTTTATTGCATCGACCTGCAACTTTGCTGCATCGACCTGCAACTTTGCTGCATCGACCTGCAACTTTGCTGCATTCACCTGTAACAAAGTTGTACTGACCTGCAACTTAAAAACTTCCAACAAACAAATTATCCAATCTTGTGGGATGGGCAACATGAGCGCCCCTAGTTCAAGGCGACCGAGACGCCAATTCCACAAGAATTCATTTACCTCAAACAAAGGAAAAAAATCAAATGACAAACTTCATCGTCAACCAAGCCACCGATGACGGCAGTGGTTTAACTACAGGCACCCTCAGTTATGCAATCCTCCAAGCTAACCAACTAGCAGGGGATGACACCGTTACCCTCAATAATGATGTGCGTGTGACTGGGGTAGTCAAAAATCTAGTAAACAGCAACATCAGCATTGTGGGCAACAACCACACCCTTAGCGGCGATGCCAATAATAACGGCATCAACGATAATGGCGATCTACGCCCCTTGTTTATCCTGTCGGGAACCGTGGGTATTTCTAATTTAACCATCACCAACGGACGAGCCAAAGGCGGAAATAGTTACGGCGGCGGCGGCGGTGCTGGTATGGGAGGCGGCTTGTTCATTTATGATGGCAATGTCTCTTTAACCAATGTTGCATTTAGTAATAATGCAGCACAAGGCGGTAGTAGCGGCAATTATGCCGGCTACTCCGCCGGCAACGGCGGCGGCGGCATGTTTGGCAATTCCGGCAACGGCAACGGCGGCGGCGGACTTTTTGCAGCAGGTACTGGCAACGATGGTGGTTATGGTGGTAACGGTAACTACGGCGGTGGGACTGGTGCCTTCGGCGGCGGTGGCAGTGCTGGCAGTGCTGGCAGTGCTGGCGGCTTTGGTGGCGGTGGCAGTGTTTACAGTGCTGGCGGCTTTGGCGGCGGCGGTGCTGGCGGTGGCGGCGGTGCTGGGGGTTACGGTGGTGGCAGCGGCTTTGGCTATGGCAGTGTTGGTAACGGTGGCTTTGGCGGCGGTGACAGTGGTGGCGCTGCTGGCGGTGGCGGCGGTGCTGGACTGGGGGGCGGCATCTTCGTCCGCAGTGGTTCTTTAACCCTCAACAACACCAGCTTTACCAACAACACTGCCACAGGTGGTAGTTCATTTCTCAACGGTCAAGGCTTAGGTGGGGCAATCTTCATCATGCAGTCCACCACTAATACCAACGGCAATAACCAGGGAATGCCCACCGTCCTTGGTAGTGTTGATTTTGTGGGTTCGTCTACCTTCAGCGGCAACAGTGCAGCTAACGACGCAGGGACTCTCACTAATAACGATGATGTTTACGGCACACAAATACCTGTCACTACTACCACCGTCAGCATTACTACTCAAACACCAACAGCCAATGAAGGTGGTAGCAACGGTGTTTATCGCCTAACTCGCAGCGACACCACAGGGGATTTAACTATTAACCTCACCCTTGATGGCAGCAGCACAGCCTCTACTGCCGACTATACCCTCAGTGGTGGCAGCGTCACGGTTTCTGGCAGTACCTTAACTGCGACCATTGCCGCTGGACAAAGCTTTGTTGATCTTAACCTAGCAGCCTTTGACGACATCGCCGCCGAAGCAGCCGAAACCCTCAAACTCAACTTGGACACTGGCACAGGCTACACCATCGACGGCACGAACAATACTGCTACTGTCACCATCGCAGCCAACGATACGGTAGTGACTAACACCAACGATTCGGGTGAAGGTTCTTTACGGCAAGCGATTATTAATGCCAATGCCCTAGCAGGTGCGAATACAATTACCTTTGAGGGCAGTGTCTTCACCGATGCCACCCCCGATACCATTACCCTGACTTCTGGGAAATTAGTCATTAGCGATGCCTTGACTATCAATGGACTAGGGGCAAGCAACCTGAGCATTAGTGGTAACAACGCCTCTGGTGTCTTCGGCATCGATGATGGCGATGGTGGCAATAAAATTACCGTAGCGATTGACGGACTGACGATTACGGGGGGAGTGATAGCGGCATCATCAACTTTGAAAATCTCTCCCTAACCAACAGCACCGTCTCTAACAATACGGGGTTTGTCGGCGGCATCTTTAACCGAACAACAGCGACGATTACGATTACCAACAGCACCGTCTCTAGTAATAGTGGAGTTTTCGGCAGTATCTTTAACGGAGCAACAGCGACGATTACTAACAGTACCATCTCTGGTAATACTGGAGTTGTCGCCAATATCCTTAACCAAGGAACAGCTACTATTACCAACAGCACTATCTCTGGTAATACAGCAGCAGATTTCAGCGGCGGCATCTACAACCTAGCTATACTGAACCTAAGTAACAGCACTATTACCAATAACACTGCTGACTCTGACAACAATGGCACTGGTGATGGTGGTGGTGTATTCAATGATGTTGCTGGCACCGTCACCGCCAAAAACACGATTATCGCTGGCAATTTTGATTCTGGAAATGAAGCTCCTGATATTGCGGGCGCGGTGACAGGAAATGGCAACAACCTCATCGGTAGTTTGACTGGCGCATCTGGCAGCATCGGCACTGGCAGCGATATCACCTTTGCCTCGGCTGGCATTACCAATATTAACCAAGTCATCGCCGCCCTTGCTAACAACGGCGGTGCTACCCAAACCCACGCTTTAGTTGCAGGTTCTGCTGCCATCAATGCGGGGAACAATACCCTTATCCCAAGCGGTGTCACCACCGACCAACGAGGTATCACTCGCACCATCGGCAGTACTGTGGATATTGGGGCTTATGAATCGCCTTTCATCGCTCCTGTTGCTGCCAACGATACTGCTACTACTGATGAAAATACTGCTGTCAATATCAACGTCTTGGGCAATGACACTGATGCTAATGGCGACAGCTTGAGTGTGATTAAAGTTAATGGCAACAGTGTCACAGTCGGTACACCAATTACCCTAGCTTCTGGGGCGCTACTCACTCTCAACGCCAATGGCACTTTTAACTATAACCCCAACAGTCAATTTGAATCTTTGGGTGTGGGTGCAACTGCCAGCGATAGCTTCACTTACACTGCTAGCGATAATGGCAAGGGCGGCACCAGCACAGCAACGGTTAACCTGACTATCAACGGTGTTAACGATGTAGCCACTATTACAGGTACAGCTACAGCAGCCATTACCGAAGATACAGCTACCCCCAACCTCACTGCGACAGGTTCCCTCACTGTCACTGATGTCGATGCAGGTCAAAACATCTTCAACACCACCGTCACTTCAGCGACAGGTAATCTCGGTAGTTTGAGCATCACCAGTGCCGGAGCCTACAGCTACAGCGTTGCTAACAGTGCGGTGCAATTCTTAGGTGCGGGTCAAACTAAAGCTGAAACCTTCACTGTTAAATCTGTTGATGGCACAGCTAGCAAAAACATTACTGTCACCATCAATGGTGTTAACGATGCACCAACTGTAGCAAATGCCCTGCCAGATAAAACCACCATTGAAAATAGTGGCTTCAACTTCACCGTTCCCGCCAACACCTTTGCTGATGTCGATACAAGCAACACCTTAACTTATACCGCCACCTTAGATAACGGTAACGCCTTACCCAGTTGGTTAACTTTTAATACGACTACTCGCATCTTCAGCGGCACACCTGTGGCTGCTAATGTGGGAATCATCAGCGTCAAAGTTACAGCCAAAGACAACAGCAACGCTACTGTCAGCGATATCTTTAACCTGACAGTTACTCCACTCAACTTGACGGGAACCCCAAATGCTGATACTCTCACAGGCACAGCCAGCAATAACACCATTAATGGATTAGCTGGTAACGACACCATTACAGGTAACAAAGGTAACGACACTCTCACAGGTGGCAGTGGTCAAGATAGATTTGTCTACAACTTGGGCGACGGTGTTGATACTATCACTGATTTCGGTGGTGTCGGTCAAGGGGTAAACCCATCAGCCGCAGTCATTGCGGCAACTGATACTCTGAAATTCCTTGGGACTGGCTTAACTGCTCAAAATCTGCTGCTGACTAAGAATGGTAGCAATCTAGAAGTTTCCTTTGAAAGCGTCGCCAATAGTCCTAAGGTAATCTTGCAAAACTTTGCTTTAGAAAACCTGGATAACCTCCGAAAAGTTAACGGAGCTAGTGTTGACTTGGGTAACATCTTGTTTAATGGGCAAACCACCATTCAAAACGACTTTGATATCTTTGATGCCAACTCTACCCTAACTAGTATTACTAGAGAGAATATAGTCACTTTCCTCAACGACAACAACAACACTGTCAACGGATTTAACGACTCTGCTGATGTCATCAACGCTCAAGGAGGTAATGACCGCATCGACGGCAAGAGTGGCAATGACCTACTGCGCGGTGGTGCTGGTAATGATATTCTCATTGGTGGTAGCGGTAATGACATCCTGATTGGTGGTGCTGATAATGACACCCTTACTGGTGATAGCGGTAAGGATCTATTTGTCTACCAAGCTTTTAGCGACAGAGGAACTACTGGTGATACAATCACTGACTTTAACAAGAATGACGATAAGTTAGTTTTAACTGACCTATTTAAGAGTCTGAGCTACAGTGGCAGCAATCCTATCAGCGATGGCTACCTACGGTTTGTGCAATTGGGTAGTTCTACGCAAGTTAAGGTTGACTCTAATGGTGGTGCTGACGCTTTCAGCACTTTGGCGACTTTGAATAATTTCACCGCGACAAATTTGGTGATTGGTAGTAACGTCCTAGTTTAGTTCGATATGTCTGGGGTGGGCAAATATTTGCTCACCTTACAACCTGTAACTTTGATAAGAAGCAGGGGGCAGGGGAAAAGAAGGTAAGGCAACGCGAAACCCCCTACTGGCAACCAGAACTAACCGCCGCCGCGCCTGGGGTAATCCAAAATCAGCCATATTCACCACGCTGTAAGTAACCGAGTATCAGTAGACCTAAAAGTTCTGCGATCGCTCAGTGATGGATACTTGCAAGCCTGATTATTGTCTGGAAAACTGTACTTTTTGATAGGGTTTTGGGAAAATTCGTTTACAGATATTACATAAGCAAAACTAATGAATTGGAGAAAAAGGTAAGGGTAGCTCCCGCACCAGAACAATCTTCTGGCGCTGTGTCTTGGAATTTTTGTAAAGTATTGAGGTGAAGAAGTAAAATTTTTGACTTCAAGGATTAATTCGTTTGGCTATGACTGCAACTACCCCGGTTTTAACCGATAATCAAACGTTAAAAGAAGTGGTTAACTGTTTAGCAGAAAATGCTCCAATTAGAACTCAAGGTAATTGCGAACAAAAAAATATATTTGAAATTTTAATTCGAGCAGCTACTCAAAGAGACAGCATTGAAAACACTACTAAAGTCTTAAAAAATGTTCCGACTAGTAATGATATCCGTTACCATTTAGAAAAATATTCAGACATCACTTCTTTGGAAGAGGATTTAAATAAGGCACTCCAAAGTCGCTTGCCAACTGGCATACGGCAGGGACAACAGAAAATCGCCATCGATTTTAATCTAATTCCATATTATGGTGAAGCATCACCAGCCGAAGCACCTTTTATTTATAGAAGTAAAGCTAAAAGTGGTACTTGCTCTTTTTACGCTTACGCTACTCTCTACGTAATTAAAAAGAATAAACGAGTCACTTTAGCTATTAAAGCTGTTCGGCAACAAGATACAAAAGTAGCGCTTATTACTTATCTTTTAGGATTAATTGAGCCAATTAAGTTAAAAGTTGAGCGATTATATTTAGATAGGGAGTTCTTTTGCGTCCCAGTAATTCATTGGTTGCAAGCTTTGGATATCCCATTTGAAATGCCAGCTATTATTCGAGGCAAATATGGAGGAACTAGACAGTTAATTAGAGGTCGGCGTAGTTACAAAACATCTTATACTTTAAATAGCGATAAATATGGGTCGGTTACTTTTCAAGTGTGGATAGTTTGTACTTATAAAAACGGTAAAAGGCGAGCGCATGGACGAGAATTCTTTATTTATGCAGTCTATAAAGTCCAGTTATCTTTACAGCTTATACATGATGATTATCGTCTTCGTTTTGGGATTGAGAGTAGCTACCGAATGAAAAACCAGTGCCGAATTAAAACTACTATTAAAAATCCCACCATTCGCTTTCTATTTGTAGCCTTGGCATTTTTAATTATTAATGTTTGGATTTATCTAGTCTGGCATTATCTTAGTCGCTTAAAAAGAAGTGCCAGACAAGTTTTCTCTCATCTATTTACCCTCAAACAGATGCTTGAATTTTTACGTCAAGCCGTAGACCGCAACTATGGGGTAGCCTGTGAAGTTTGTTTACCATCTGGCTGATTTTGATTGATTTTTGCAGTTCATCAATAAGCCAATCTTATCATTTCTCTGAGACGATCAGCTTTTTTCCATTCCTCTCAAAACGGTATCGTACACTACTGTTTTTTAGCGATCGCAAAACTTTTCGGTCTACTGAAAATACGTTCTTTCTCTTGCGGGAGAATATCGGGTTAATCCGTTCGTAATCGTGAATAATTATCGCCATGTCGCTGGCAACTGTTACAACTATTCTGGGAGTAACCCGAAGAATCTCATCGCTGCACTGGACAAGGCGATTTCTAAAGGTGGGCATCATCTATTGTGCTGCTCTGCTCAAAAAGCAAAGTCCAAATGGGGAACCCAGGCACTTGAAGAACGTTTTCGCCGCAAATTCCCTCACTTGCGGATTCTGCGAATTGACAGCGAATCTGTTGCTGACCCCTCTCATGCGGCTTTCGGTTGTATCGCTCATCTCAACGAGATTCTGACCCAGTATGATTTGGTTATAGCCTCCCCAAGTTTAGAAACTGGAGTCAGCATCGACATTCGAGGGCATTTTGATGGTGTTTGGGGGATTTTTCAGGGAGTGCAGCCGGTTAACTCCGTGCGTCAGATGTTGGCGCGGCTACGGGAAACAGTTGACCGTCACATTTGGGTCAGAGAGTGGGGGATGTCGGTTGTGGGCAATGGTTCCACAACGATAGGAGGATTATTGCGGAGTCAACACGTCGCAACACAAGCGAACATTGCGCTGTTGTCGGCGGCGGACAATGACGATTACAGCTTTATTGACCAGAATTTTCAACCGGAGTCATTGCAGACTTGGGGTAAGCGTGGTTCTGTCATCAACGTTGAGATGCGGCGCTATCGAGAGTCTGTGCTTGCGGGTTTGGTCGAGGATGGTTACACCGTTGTTGATGCCGTCGATGCCGACGATGATGAGAGCGGGGCTGTAATCGAGTCGGTTAAAGCGGCATCTGTTGAATTGTATACTGCGGAGTGTCAGGCGATCGCGGATTCTCCAACCATCTCTGATGCCGAACTCAAGAAGCTCCTTGACACAAGGGCGAAAACGAAAACCGAGCGACATCAGCAGCGCAAGGCTGAATTATCCCGTCGCTATGAAGTTGAAGTTACGCCTGATTTGGTCGAGAAAGATGACAACGGGTGGTATCCTCAACTGCGGATGCACTATTATTTGACGCTGGGGCGGGAATTTCTGACAACTCGTGATGCTAAACGGGCTAAGGCGCAATTAGAGGCTGGGGAGAATTCTATTTGGAAACCTGACTTTAACAAGGGGCAGATGTTACCTGCTGTACTGTTGTTAGAAGAACTGAATCTGTTGCAGTTGCTCACGCCTGGGGAGCAGTTGCGGGGGTCTGACGAGAAGATGCTGGAGTTTAAAGTGCTGGCTGTAAAGCATCGGCACGTTATCAAGAATTACTTGAATGTTAGTATCTCGGAAAAACACACACCGATAGCGATCGCTCAGAAGTTACTTGCCAAGATTGATTTGAAATTGGCTTACGTTGGTCGATTGGGTAAGCGTGAAAATCGAGAGTGCGTCTATCGGTTTGTTGCCCCTGATGATCAGCGTAATTCAATTTTTGGGCAGTGGTTAAATCGAGATGAAGCGTTTTCTTGTGAGTTGGTGTCAATCACTAATAATATAAGTACAACTACACCCGTCATTGACACAACATCACTATCCATATCCCACAATTCTGATTTGGTGTCAGGCACTAATAATATAGTCTTTGCAACACCACTCAGTGACACAGCACCATATACCCCAGAAAATATCGCGATTCTTGGATGGAAGGGGCTGATGGTGAAAATGCAGCTTGGGCTAAATAGCGCTGGCTCGTTCTACAGCGAGTTAATCTCCCAAGTTGGCTTTTCTGTTGGAATTGCTGATGGGGAGCCTTACTGGAATGGCTATCTGGGGCAGTGGCAAGTTTGGGTTAAGTTTGCAGACGAGTGTAGGTCTGTGGTCTGTGATTGGTTGGTGGGGGTGTAGGTCACAGTAGTTTACTGTTTCATCAAAACTGTTACTGTGAGTCGGTTATTTTACACTTTCCCAGTTTAGAGCAAATAATCTCTATTGCCAAGCCATTGAAAAAAACAATTTCGTGTTCGTTATCTTGTCCGTCGCTTAAAGTGACAAGTTTTGTTCTGCTCATTTTTTCCATCTCAGAGACAGTATTCTCAAAGAAATACGATTTATGTCCACAGTCGCAATAAAATGATGATGGAAACACGGTTCTTGCCATTTTAAAAGCCTCGATTTACACCCCCAAATACTACCATGTTCTATAGAATGGATATCTGGGTCATGTTATTATCCGGCTTGCTGATTCAACCAAGCTTCTAAATCCGCCACTACAGAAAAATCTAATAACGCTTCTCCTAGAATAGACAATTGCTCAATAGATAATCCTCGAACTCCTTCAATCAACGATGCATCAATTTCACCCAGACGACGATTTAGTTGACGTATAATTAAATCCTGTTGTCCTTCAAGTTTTGCTCTTTCACGGTCTTGCTGATAAAGTGGTTCTAATCGCATAATTAACTCCCTATCATCTGATTCTAAATTTTGATTAATTCTTAAATTCTGGCGTAGGTTGTAAACTAATTCTAGCGTCACTTGCTTGTATGGGTGATTCAATGGTAAGTCCCCATAAGGTTTTAACAGTTCTTCTAGATAATCTTTGGCAAATTCGCCATGTACAAATCGAGTCATTCAATTAGGTTATTAAGAATTAATTGGAAGTGATTAATAATATTTTATCTGTATTTACAACCCATTTTAATCACACCTCAAATTGATGCTGTGAACGGTTGTTTCATGCTGTTTCACAATCAGCCGACAGTTTGCGCCCAACAATTATGGCAGTATGAGCATTATCGTAAGATAGCTAATGCCAAAGATATTGACTGGAATGGGTATTTGGAGCAGTGGCAGATTTGGATTAATAATAACAGCGCGTGTATGTCTGTGGTAGGCGATTGGTTAATGAGTGTTTAACATTAAGCAATTAATGGTGGATTCCAAGTATTCAAAACAACAGAATTCACTGTTAAAATACGACCAGTCAGCTCACTCAAACGGGACAAACAGCTTATAATTACTCAATTATAAGTATTTAACTATATTGAAAAAAATGTTTTATGAGCCTAAACAGTAGCTTTTTGCTCGACCTGCCGCACGTTGAGGCAGAACTAACTTATTTTACGCCAATGGCAGAAAAACCTGTTATCTATGCCTATGAACGACCACCAGGGATTCCACCATCCAATCGAAAGTTCGAGACACACTTGATGCCAATCTGTAACATACGGGCGGTTTCACAAGACATATCTTTAGAGCGAGAAGGCTTTAAACAAGTTGTACAACAAAGCAATGTTCGCAATTTTTATGACGAAAATGAGATCCGTCGTGTCTATTATCCTGAAGCCGAGCAACTTTTGAAAGAGGTAATAGGTGCCGAAAAGGTGGTGATATTCGATCACACTCTCCGTAACGCTCAACGCTTACAGAATGGTGAAAGCGGGATCAGTGAGCCTATTAAGTATGTACATAACGACTTTACTGCCATTTCTGGCTATACTCGCGCACGCAAAGAGTTGACAGCACGGGGGGTAGATAATATTGATCAATTACTACAGCAAAGGTTTGCTTTGATTAACATTTGGCGAGCGATCGCCCCAGTTTCTAAGTCACCATTAGCAGTGTGCAACGCTTTTAGTATCGCACCAACAGACCTAGTAGCTACTGACATAGTGTACCGCGATTACGTTGGTGAAACCTACTTAATAACCTATAACCCAACACATCAATGGTTCTACTTCCCCCAAATGCAACCCTCGGAAGCACTATTGTTTAAGTGCTTTGACTCGGCAGAGGACGGACGGGCGAGGTTTGCTGCTCATACTGGGTTTGATGACCCAACAAGCCCACCAGATGCCCCAGCTAGAGAAAGTATTGAATTGCGGACGCTGGTTTTCTATCCTACATAAGAATAATGACGGTTGCTATCCTCAACTAAGGATGCACTATTATCTGAGGCTGGGGCGAGGGTATTTTGCTAATCGTGACGTTAAACGACCTCTCCCTAATGGTTGAGGCTCTTGAGAATTCGATTTGTCAACCAGACTTTAACAAGGGGCAGGTTTATCACTGCTTCACTTACTTATGAATCACACTCAGGCGCTTTGATGAAAAAAAATTATTAAAAACTTCATTTAAGTCCGCAGTGTATAATCCAAGATGTGTCTTTTTTCGCATTCTCTAAGTAATCCAAAAGTTATATTTTAAACTTTAAACTTACATACGTGTTTCATGCCTCGAAAAACTACAGTCCCATCGCAATCAATTAAAGTAACTCCGCTGGCTCTGTCTCAATTACATATCCGCTTAGAGTTTTTAGAAAAAGAACATCAATCACTACTCAAACAGATTAAAAGAAAGCGCACAGAACTGAAGAACTTTGTTGAACAGATGCGTTCTTTTGGCACAGAATTTCTCAATAAAGCTACTCCCAGTTTCCGAAAAATGGCTGAGTTAGACCAGGAGATCCATGCTCTGTTTGAGGAGATTTTTACTACTAGAAAGTTCGGTAAACAAACCCTCAAAAATATACAAGCACTTTACCGTGACCTACAGGTAACTGGAGCCATCAGTCTAAAACCCAACAGCCAACAGTTAGATACATTAAACGAATCGTTTGACAATGAAGATTCCCAATCAGATTTTTCAAAGGAAACTAGTGAACAACAGCATCAATCTTGGCAAGGACAACAGTCTGTAGACTCTGCCTCTTTTGTCAGAGCAGATGACCAAAGAAAAATTCGTCAAACATTTCTAAAATTAGCTGAAATCTTTCACCCTGATAAAGCCAGAGACAGTGAAACACAGAAGTCTCACACAGAAATCATGAAAGAAATCAATAAAGCCTACCAAGAGGGGGATTTAGCAAGACTTCTTGAAATTGAACGAAGTCAACAACCCTTAGAAATTATTGACAATAATAACGAGGATGATTTAACCCGTAGATGCCGAACTCTAGAACAGCACAATCAAATCCTCCTGGCTCAATATGAAAAACTGAAACAGGAACTGCGTTTGACAAAAAATACTCCAGAAGGAACGATGGTTTGCGATTCTCGAAAAGCTGCTAAAAAAGGCATTGACGCTATGGCTGCTATTGTAGAAACAATTGGCAATCAAATTAACGTCGTTTCTGAGATTCGGGATTTTGTTAAAGGCTTTAAAGAAAAGAAAATCACTATTCAAGAATTTCTTGATGGCCCAGTTTCTTTGCGCTCCACGGACGAGTCAATTATGGAAGATATTCTTGAGCAAATGTTGTCAGAGTTAATGAGATAGTAATTTAATTATTATTGAATAATATTTGAAAATCCTAACGTAACAGGATTATTCAAAAACTCCTGCTCTTTCAATAATAAACCATTCATGATATAAAACTGCTAAAAAAAATTCCTCTCCCTTCAAGCGATCGCATACCGCCATAAATCCAGAGAAAAAAGGATTATCTTCATAGGTAGTATCAGACAGAAAAACAGTTACAGAGTTGTTATCCATACTCCAGATACACCGGATTATGGTGATATTAGGATGATGTGATTTATCTACAGGTAATAATATCGGGCATCCTTGAACTGACAAAAAGTCTGGCTGTTCATATCTGAGAACTGATTCCCAATCCTCTGGCCCTTCATGTTTCTCAATAATCCTATCCCATCTAACTGCCTTAATTTTTTCTAGGCTTTCTGCTGATAAGTCTGATAATTTCATAGCTTGTATCTCATGAAGTCTGTTTTAATAGCTAATATACATAAATCAGATTATCATCTCTTTATTCTAGTGGATTGCAGAGATATTTAGTATATGCGATACTGAGCTTTAGTAAAAATCTTAACCTGAAAATAGAATGATTGTTATGAAAGTTAAAGATAAATATTATGATTGACCACGACCGCCTTTTCAAAGAATTATTATCTACGTTTTTTATTGATTTTCTTGATTTGTTTCTACCTCAAGTAGCCAGCCAAATAGATCGTAATTCCATCCAGCTTTTACCCCAAGAAGTATTTAATGATGTCACTTCTGGCGAAAAGAAGGAAATTGATTTACTGGCGCAGGTGCGTTATCAACAGCAAGATACTTGTTTTCTAATTCATGTTGAAAACCAGTCTTACACTGAAACAGCCTTTGCAAAGCGGATGTTTAAATATTTTGCGCGCCTACATGAAAAGTATGATTTACCGATTTACCCAGTTGTAATTTTTTCTTTTGATGAACCCAAACGCGCCGAACCCCAAAATTATCGCGTCACCTTTGGAGATTTAAAAGTGCTGGAATTTCAGTTTGTAGCAATCCAGTTGAATCGTTTAAGTTGGCGCGATTTTCTCACGCAGCCAAATCCGGTGGCGGCAGCATTAATGTCAAAGATGAATATTTCCAAGCAAGAACGTCCACAGGTGAAGGCGGAATGTTTGCGGCTGCTGGCGACCTTAAAATTAGACCCAGCAAGGATGCAACTAATTTCTGGGTTCGTTGATACGTATTTGAGGCTCGACGATACTGAGAAACAGGTCTTTCAAGCGGCAATCAGTACAATGGGATTAGATGAACAGGAGGAAATTATGGAGATTGTTACAAGTTGGCAACAGGAAGGCGCTCAAAAAACAAGAGAAGAGATTGCATTAAATTTACTCAAAAGAGGAATGATTGTGCAAGAAATCTCACAAGTCACGGGTTTAAGTCTTGAACAAGTTCAGCAGTTACAAGCTCTTCTTTCTCAAGAAAATTAATGTCAGTTGTACAGATGGGTGAACAAGAAAATGAGTGCGATTACCCTGACAATGAATCGCACCCAAAATCTTATTCAAACCACAACAGAATTAACAGACTTTTTATAGGAAAAACCCCAGTAAGGGCAAAAGCGAATTTTAACAGACTTAATCGGTTCATTACAGCACAAAGTTACTCTTCCTCATCCTCATAATCTGCATAATCTGCATAGTCTTGACCGTGTTTTTCGTACCACAAACGTTCTTCCTCTTGAGCCGCCTCTCGCTGTATCCTTTTCCGTTCTGCCATCTCTGCTTCTAAGCGTTCTTGCGCTAATTTCTCCTTCTCAATTCTTTCTTTCAAAAGCCTTTCTCGCTCTTGGGTTTCTTGCTCTACCCTCTCCCTCTCAAGTCTGATTAATCGCTGCTCAACTCGTCCACAGTAAAAATCTAATGCTTTACCCGTCGCCGCTCCGGTAACTGTACCACCCACTGGAAAGATGAGTCCGGTTCTCCAGCCTTCAATTGGGCCACCGCTCCACTGCAAACTTTTTTTATTAAACCATACCAGCACGGAAAAGACAGAAATTCCAACTACTGTATTGATCAGCGCAAAAATTCTTGGTGTCAACTCAGTCTGTCGCAGTATTAGCCACTGTCCCAGGCAGAGTATTACACCAAAAATCACCGCAGCGATCCCGCTCATAACCAAATGATCTGGATATCTGAACGGATCTAATATCATGTTAATAATCAATGGCACAAATATCAGCGCACAGAGCAAAAAGCCAATGAATAAGCCAGCAACACTTATCAGGCTCCAGTAGCGACCGAGATAACCAAGGCGGAATTCCAATATCCACTCTTGTACGGGGAGCAAAGTAAAGTAAAACGCGATTCCTGCACTGACGTAATCGAGCATTAGCAGTTGTTTTACCTTTATATTTAGCGTATTTGGCATAGCCGTGCCAAAGCGGACAAGAAAAATACTAACCTAAGATGAATTGAAGCGATTATTGCTGAAAGGTTTCTCGCTCTTTGCGATCGCAGAAAGAAATGAAGAAAGAATTTATAGCGTTTCTCAGTCTAGTGAAGTACAGTAACAAGAATGGGTAAACCAATTATAAATATCATTTAACGAGACTTGATTAAAAGCACTTTCAATTGCTTTTGCTAAGTCTGGATAACTTCTAGCTTCAAGAGAACGTAGTAAACTTTTAATTTTTGACCAACAGGTTTCAATTGGTGAAAAATCAGGAGAATATGGTGGCAAATAAATCAATTTAGCTCCAGCAGATTCGATTAATTTCTCAATATCTCCACCTTTATGAATTGAACAATTATCCATGATTACACAAGCGCCTTCCCACAGCTTTGGAACTAATTTTTGAGAAATGTAAGCCTCAAATGTCAGCCTGTCAGATGCTCCTAAAATACTATATTGACTAATCACGCCTTTGAGAGCAATCGCTCCAATTATGGAGACATTTTTACAGCGTTTTTGAGGTCGTGAGCCATGCGCTCTTTTACCTTTTTTAGAACGAGCGGAGTGTCTTATTAAAGATAGATTAGCTCCTGCTTCGTCAAGAAATACAAGGTTTTCCGCCGGTATCCCATGAAGTTGAAGCCAGAACTGTACTCTTAATAATTGAACTCTTTCAGTCTGTTTTTCTGCGGCGTGCAATGTTTTTTTTTAGGCTTATCTCTATCCTCTGTAACATCCTGTCTACTGTAGATATACCAATTGTTATTCCTGTTTTTTCTTTGAGTTCTGAGCGAATTTCTGATAAAGTCGAATCATTCTTAGCTTCAACTATTTCTTCAAGAATCTTAATTTGTTCTTCGTTGAGCTTTGGAGGAGTTTGTTTTGTCCTAACTTTAGGAGCTATACTTGCTGTTTCTCTATATTGCTTTAGTAATTTCTCAATAAAACCTAAACTGACACAAAATTTGTTTGCTAATTGACGTTGTGATATTCCACCTGACAAGTATGTATCAAATATTTTTTGGCGAAAGTCGAGGGAATATGGTTTCATTTTTACCCTTGAGTAGATACACTGATTTATTTTAATTAGTGTACTTCATTAGACTGGTAAACGCTATAATTTGTAGCCACTTTTGTCAAGTGGCTACTTTTTCGATTTGACTATCCTACTTTCAACCCCAAACAAATCTTTGTAAACTTCATGATCTCGAAAAAGCTCCATAATCAAACTTCGAGTAAAAGCACAGTAAATCATATTCCCTCGCGCCTCATATAAATCGAACGCTTTAAATAAATCTTTTTTAGCGCCTCAATATTGCCCAGATGGAATCTGACTGTCCCTCGTCCACAGTATGCTTCTGCACAATCAGCATCTAGAGATAATGCCTTTTCTAAATCAGAGAGTGAACTTTCTAATTCCCCACATAAAAAATAAATATTCGCCCTATTTATATAGGCTGATAAACAGTTTGGGTCAAGTAAAATTACTTGATTGTAATCTAAGATAGCTGCTGGATTATCACCAGTTAGATTTTTATACGTATCAGCCCGATTTAAATAAGCTTGGACTAAATTTGGATTCAGGGCGATGGCTTTAGTGTAATCTTCAATCACCTTGGGGAATTCTGATTTATGACAGATTTTTGATCGAGCTAGTCCCCGATTATTATAAGCTTCAGCAAAGTTAGGATTCATTGCTAATGCGTTATCAAAAAGTTGAATCGTACCTTCATATTTTTCGATTTGAAACTGAATCATTCCTATAGTATTGTGAACTTCCGCAAAATTAGGATAGAAATAAAGTGCATTTCTGAAGCACTCCATTACTCCAGATAAGTTTCCTGATTTGAAATGTTCCAATCCTTTTTCATACCACAGTTGACCTTGTTCTACATCAATCTCTTCCATTAATTTCACCACATATTTTCTATTGTGATTTATAATTGCTGAAATATTCATCAACTCGGATCTTTGACCGACTAAGTTAATTTATCTGTGTATTTCTAGTCCTTGACTTTTATTTTGCGCTAAAATTTTATCTATCTGACTATTCGCATCCTCAAAAGTTTGCAATATCTGTGGAGTTAGTTTATTAGTCTGCACCTGACCAGATTGTAAGTTTAAAACTACCTCCCCATTTTTCTGCGAAATAGTTAAATCTCTCTGCTGGGTATTGAAAGCTAAGTCATAAATCTTTCCTTGGACTTGAGTGCCATTTTCATTAGACTTACCCCAAACCATGCCAATCCTTTGAGCAATTTGAGTCAGCCGACTGATGGCTTCAAGCTCAAATGTATCTTTATTCATTACTGTCAACACTTGGGCTAATAATTGCTCACCAGCTTTAAACCCATTTGCCACTTCTACAATGCGTTTTTTGTAATTTTCCGACTTCCCTAATTTATCTGCGGCATTATACCAATTTCTCAAGTCATCAATAGTAACTGATTGAGGTTTGACTTCTTGGTTGGGTGCGGCTCTGTCTTGTGGTTCAGGAAACGGGACTATTTTCCCGTCCACATAATCCCCCAATGGCTCTAGATGTAGTCCCCAGACCTGCCCTTTGCCCTTGAACAATTCTGGTAATGCTTTGGGTGAGTGCTTTTCCATGTCAGCCCATTGCTGTTGATAAACGGGGTCAGCAATCATATTAGGTGTGATTTGATACTGCTTACCGACTCTAAAGGCGACTTGCTTACCAATGCCTGTCGCCAGAGCAATATCGCCCTCCTTAAATCCATACTGTTTGTAAGGCTCATAAGCTCTAGTAGTGTGAGTTCGACCATATCCTCTGATCGCATCAATACAAGTGTTTACTGGTATTGGATTGGTGTCACCATGCATCATTAAAGGGTAGTTCATCGGAATCGGTTTGCCTTTGATGACAGGAGGAGCGATATTTTGAACCTCTTGGTTTGGGTGGAATTGAGCGCTTTGTTGAGGCGGAGATTGCGCTGTTTGTTCTGGTGGTTTTAAAAACTGTGGTCGTGTGGCGAGGGAATTAACCCTTTGTTGATACTCACTATCCGTTTCAATCACAGCCCCAAATTTCTTGGCCATGCTCTCTAAAGTTTTGGCAGGAATGGAGCTATCAACCAAGTTAAATACCGCTAGACCTTTTTTAGTTTCCCTGATAACATCTTCCATTGGTACTTGCTGCCATTCAACTTTTTGAGCAGTTAACCATTTAGTTACAGTATCAACTTTCTGGTTGTCAACAGCCAAGCCCATGACTCCAAGTTTTTTGTTTGATTCTGTCGAAAATAAGAAAGTAGGACGCTCTTTAATCTGATGTAGAATATTCGCACTACTCTCAATCATCTCTTGTTGTTCAGAATTAACCGATTGAGTCCCAAAAGCCTGAAATTCCTTCGTCCACTTCTGGGGATATTCAACGGTATTAGGGTCAATTTGAGCGCAAATCACAGAAAAATTACTTTCAACGATTGCAGGCGCGAGTGTAAGTTTTCCGGTTTTGAGCAATCCAAGTTGTCTGAGTGCGTCTTTGTCTTTTTTGAAGTGCAATACTCCCAGGGGTTCACCATTCAAAAATACAGCATCTCTAGTTTTAGAAGCTGAGGTTTCGATAGTCAGTTTTCGGTAATCTTGATCATTGAATGTCTGACCAGAAAAATCATAGAAGTTAATTTTATTAATTTTGAGGAGATTTCCATTGGGAGACTCACCCAGGACAAAAGCTTGATCTCCAGTTTCGGAGATAGAAGTAAGTTTTAACTTTAGAGGATTACCATTTTTGAGATAATTAATTTCTTTTAACTGTTGGGCAGAATCACTGTCTAACTCACCCAGGGTCAAAGCATCAATTTTGATTTTTACTGTTTTGTCAGTCACCGGCACAGTGCCAAATTCCAAGTTGACCGGTTCGGCGTTAAAAACAAGTCCTGCATAAGAGAAGTTCTTGAGTTCGCGGATAGTAATTTCAACCGGCTCGTTTCCTGGTAGTCCAATAGTTGCTTTGGCAGTGGCAGGTTCTACCCCAACCATACAAGAGAGCGCTTTCGTACCAATGGGAAGCAGTGCAGTTCTGGTTTCGAGCATGGCGAATTCCTTATATTCGCCGTCAGCATCCTGGACAAACATTAGTCTGGAAACGTGGCGTTCATGTCCCGGTGGGTGGTGGCTAGCCCTGATTTCTATAGGATGTTTTTCATGAGCGTTCCAGTCTCGACCCAAAAATTGATTCGCTTCATTATTTAATGTGACTAACTTCGGTTCAGTAAATTGCAACTTATCTAAGCGAGAAATAATCTCAGTTGGGAAAGCAGCGAAGGCGAAATTGGAAACTTTTTTGGCGATCGCCTGGGGGTTTGCGTTTTCTTTTCTTGCAACTTCGAGTTCATCCTGGCGGGATGCACAGATGTTCCAAGCGGCGGCAGCAGATGCAAGTTTTTCTGACTCTGGGATAGAAGCGTAAAATGCTTCAGATGCATCATTTGCCAAGGCAAAGAGTAGTTTAGTTTGGCTTCTAGTAAGTTCTGGTTTTAGTTCTAGGAGTTTAGCTCCCTGCATGGTCATCCCCGCCTTGAGATTGTAATCTGCTTGCGATTGTTGGCTAACTGTCCCCAGGTTGCGGTAAGTGGGTTTTCCATCTGGCCCAACCTCGCCATCTATCTGTGCAACTGCTAATAATTTATGGGGGCGTTCACTGTTTGTGAATTTAATCTCATCTAGGCGAATATTAAGTGTCTGGGCTTTCCAGATTAGGGGATGCCCGTAGCGGGTGAGGTTGGTAATTTCGAGTTGCGTTCCTGAATTTGTTTGAACAACTGCGCTAGGGCCAGACTCTGTTTCTCGCCGCCTTGAGGCACGAACCGCAGCATTGAATTTCAGATCGAACTCGTACTTCGCGGCGATCGCTGCAAATTTTTGCTGTGGTGTAAATTCTACTCCTTTGAATAAGTCTTTAAACTGGACGATGGGGCGCGATTCTAACTGTGATTCTTGGAAATATTTGTTAGTTTGATTAATTAATAATTCTACAGGGGAGTAACCAGTGGGAGTAATACCAGAGTTTAAATAAGCTGAACGCGACTTTTTATCTTTAATATAATTAACATCACGATACAAGTAGCGGCTGTTCTCCCGGATTTTATCCATTTCAGGTTTTTTTGCACTTTTGAATAAATCAACTGCTATTTGGTTTTGATAACACCCCTCACCAATCATTTCTCGGTACATCAGGCGGTTAACATCCATCGCCTGCTGAATAATCTCTGGAGTTCTGTTAGGATTCTCTACTAGAGCTACCACAGATTGCATGAAAGGTTTGTACTCTGCTCTAATTGGTTTGGGCTTCTGGTCATATTCCTGTTCAAGTAAACTTTGATAATGGCTAGATACTTGCTCTAAATATTCTGATTTTTGTTCTAAAGTACCATAAGTGTTTAGTACCTCAATTTCCGATTCTAATGCTTCCAGTGCCGTCACTTGATTGTTGATTATACCCACGCTGATGCTATCACTCATGTGAATAGCGATTTGTTCAAAGTCAGGTTGGGTTCCATCGCTGGGATCATAAAATGATTGTTTTTTGAGCTTAACCGTGGGCGAATAGGCGTTTTGAGGAAGGTTTCTTCGCTCTGCCTCTGCCGTTAAGTTGGGATATAAGCTAGCTTTTGCCACACCAATGCAGTCACCATCATAGTCTCGCGCTTGGCGTTCTGATTCGGTTTCGAGGGGATTAACTTCGTTGTGTTCAATGCCTTGAGTTTCTAGCGCCTCAATCCTAGCAAGTATACGTTTGTGGTCTTCATCGTTGACTACAATTATTCCTTGCAAAGATTTCCCATCTGGCGCAACACTGTCTTCAATATGTTTATTAGTAGAGACACACAATCCATTAGAGTTGAGGAAAGGAGAGCGAAAGTTAAGAACTTTTTCTCCAAGCTTCAGCCAAGGGACACAGATTTCACCATTTTTGAGTTCCTTAGAGGGAATAATCATTCCTCGGTCAAAAGTAAGCGTTTTCCCAACAGCAATATCTCGCCACTCACTTTGTACAAACCGACTTAATTCCTGTTTAACCTTCTCAGTTTCTAAAAGCTGCTGATGCCCTAGTAAATCGGCTTTAATGAGTTTGTACATGAACAAGTCATCTTTAGTACTCTCGTCATCTAAGTCCTGATCTACATCTAAGTCATCATTTCTCCCTAAGTTTTTAACATCTATTTCTTGATTTGTGACTTCTCCTGTTTTTAATTTATTTTGGCTCAATGATTCTTTACGTTTTTCGTATCTTTCACAATAGTAAGCAGCAACAATTCTAGGGTCATCTTGAATAGAAGCTAATCTTTGAGCTTGTACCTCTAGTGACTCGGCAAAATCTTTAATCCCTTGGGGGAAAGATGCCAGCAGTTGGGAGATAGACATCTGACCTTGCTGAGATTGCCCTTTTTCAGCTAACCAAATATTTTGCTGATATAATCCTGGTTGAATCTGCGGTTTAGTAGGCCCTTTGGGTCTATCCTTGTCTGTTCCCTTAAAACTGCTTACGGGGAGAATTATGTCTATTTTTGGTTTGTTATTTGGATCTGCATATTTGATTTCGTCTAATCTGTATGGTCGGAGTGTTCCTTTGCCAAAACGATATTTAGTAGTATCTTCTCCAACTCCATCCACCCAACCAAATCGATGCTGAATTACACGATAGCTTTTATCTGGTTGAGATTCTCTTAAGGTTACTTTGTCATAGAGTTGGGTTGAAATCTGCCCATAACAATCGCCAACTAGTTTATATGCCAAATCATTCGATAATATCCCTCCATTTTCACCAGCCTTTTCAGTAGAATCATCCACTACCAGAATATTTAATTGTTCATGAATTGCATTTTTACAACTCCCTAGAAAAATCGAACCATAAGCCCCACGGTCTTTACTATCGGGACAAATTTTTGGGATAACTTCTAAGCATTCTTTATCTCCATAAAGTAAGCGAGTCTTAGAAGATAGCAATAAAATCTGTCCATTTGGATGATTCTTTAATTCTTCAGCAGTGCTGTATTCATCTGAGTGTCCAAAGGAAAATTCTTTATCAGGAAAGTAGAATTCCAGTAAAGTATTATTGAGCTTTTCAGTTAGAATTGATTGAGAGTTCGTTTGGTTATCGTCTGTATAGATCCACTGATTTAAACGAGGCTCAAAATGCTTCAATTCCAAAGTCATAAGATTTAAAATTTGATGAACATTAACTAAATTTTTGAGAGGTTTTTATGTCAAGGATTAAGCGTTGGATAAATATGCACAAGAAAGAGTTCCATCCAGATGGCAGCTTGAAAAATGAAGCTCGACAAGAAATGTTATCTGTAGGAATGAGTAACGAGGCAATTGATGATTATGCCTCTAGACTGAAAGCAAGATACGACGAGTGGAAGCACTTGGACGAAACTGATCCAGAGCCGTGGCCAATCTACACAGCCTACGATTTCTTCACTGAACAAGAAAAAAAAGAATTTAACCCAGATGGTTCTCTCAGACCTGAATATGTAGAATATGCTCGTCAAATTGGCATCAGTGAAAGTGCCCTCGAACAGCTTGAGTGGCGTAAGAAAATAGAGATTGATGATTATAATGAAATGTCTGCCTCACACGTAGAACAAGGCATCAACTTTGGTGCATGGTTAATGAGAGGAAGGATTGAAGATAGCAGAACATACGTCCAACGTCGTCAGCAGATGGAGCAAGACCTGCGTAACTTTGAGGATGTTGACAGCTTGCCTTTCGACAAAGACACCTCTTATTAAAGTAGGTGAGTTACGCTGTAAAGAAAGTTTTTATCCATCAAATACAGTGATTTTACTTGATTATATGAAAGAAAGGGATCGCTTCACCTTGGGCATGAAAGTAAATATTTATAAACTGCCTTTTTACTCCGTTGACTTGAAAGATTTTAGAGATTGCTGATGGAGTATCATAGTCAGTAATCGCAGTGCAGTAAATATACCGCACTGTAACTGTGTTTATCTATGATGTTTTTTAATGTGTGGTAGGGTGTTTTTTGATAATTGTTTGCTAAGAGATAATTCCGACGAAGAATTATTAGATATTGATGAAGTAGCTATTTTATACGTCGCAAAACAGCAAGGAATAGCGACTAAAAAGATTAAGGTAGCCTGACCAATTATTTGCCACAAGTTGGAAGTCAGTTGAGACTGAACTCGCTTAAAGAAAACAGACTCTAACTTTTGCTGAGTCGTGCGATTTTTCAAGTACTCTAAAACTTGCAGACATTCAGATATGTCCTCGCCTTTGTGGACTTTTTGGCACAGCAGAATTTCTAAGCGTTCAATGCGACGTTCTGGAGTTGATAAATTGATATCATCCCAATCGTCCCAAAGTTTAATTTCTTTTAGGTCGTTCATAACTTCATTCCTATATCAAACTATTGATGCTGTTCCAAAGATAGGGAAAACCAAAACAGACAGTTTCTCTTTCCCAAAAACTTAATTACTTGCGTCGTTTAGATTTGCTCTTATTACGTTCATACTCAGCAACGATATCCTTTGCTTGTCCCGGAAGAATCACACTTTGATTGTGGAATCGCATTTGATATACCTGATAACAGAGACTTTTGCTATTAGGACAAGACAAGAAAGTTGGTAGATTAATGATTGCCACGGCTGTAGCAGTTGTAGAAATCAAAACGCCACAGATGAAAAAGAAAATCCCAGACCGACCCGAACCAATCCACTGACCAAACCAAAATAGGTTAGATTTGCATTGTTCAGAGCGTTGTTTGCGGAGTTTTTTTCGTGACTCCTGAGCTTCGTTCCAAGCTTGCAGGTTTTCGAGTTTGTGGCAGCTAATCGGGTGGCTTTGGCATCAGAGGCTTTTAGTGCCTGAATCTCAATAGTTTGTCGTTCCTGTTCTAGTCGGAAGTCGAACCATTCTCTGAGTTCGGCGGCAAACTGTTCAAGGGCTGCTGTAGCTGTAGGGTTTGCACCTTCAAAGTAAATTGGGGTTGAGGCTTTCCCACGGCACGAGCTTTAATCATTTCAAGTAAGGAACGCCAATTCTGTTGAGAACTTTCTGAAGCTAGTTCTTGTGCTAAATATTTCAAGTACAAACCTGGGGCAATGGCAGCGTGTTGTCCAGCTTTCTCTCGCAGCATTTCCCCAAAAAGTAAATCGCCAGAATCTTGTATGAGTCGTTCAGTTTCTTCAAGGCTTAGTTCGATATCTGCTGCATCCAAAACACCTGCTCCAAAGTTTGCTGCGATCTCAATTTCTGTTTTTCCCTGATGTCGTAAGTTACAGGCAGCGAGAAAACGCTCGGATTCCTCTAAAGTATATTCATCTTGTTCTTTTAGTCCGCAATCAGCGAAAATCTTTAAAGCTGTAGTCAGGGTAAGCTTAAAGCCTTGTTCACGAGCAAGACTTAGTAATTCAGTTATATCTAAGGATTTAGTTGCTTTTTTCCCAGACTTTTTCCGCCCATTCTTGATTTCAGGTAAAGAATTATCCTGAGTTTCTGACAGCACAACGTCAACGACTGGTGATAATAGGGCCATCACGTCCTCGTCAGTTCCACCCTGCTCAATTAAGGTGCGACATTCACGAAAACGGTCTGCATCATCCTCTGTATATAACTCTTTTTCAGGTATGCCACTCAAGCGTAAAGTCCGGCTAATTTCTGATGTTGAAAGGTCGTTAAAAAGTTCTGGTGGTTGATACATAATCATGCACTCCTATTTAAAAAGCCTGAAACGACATATTTGCGTTAATTCACCAGATGATAATTGGGAGTGGGCGTAAATAAATTTAGGGCTGCTAAAACCCTTCAAAGCTTGGTAATTCCACTACCTTTCCCCCTGCCCCCTTCCCCCTGCTCCCCTGCTTCTTTGGTCAGTCCTAAAAAGGATTTAACCAGTCAGTTTCCGACTCCAATTCTTCTGGTACGGGAGTTCTGGCTATTTGTAATGGTTCTTTGACTGAAGTCCTGGATATTGGTAATGGTGATGATTGTATTAGTTGTAGTGGCTGTGATTGATTAGAGGCTACTGCAATCATCGGCGTTCCTTGAGAGGGGATTTCTCCCAGCAGTCCCATCAGATATGAAGAGTGGAGTTGAAGGCGGTAAAGACAAGCACGAATGTGTGGCTCTAAATCCACTGATTGATCCACAGCTTGATAAGCTAAAGGAAGCCAATAGCTGCTAATAGCAATCATCGCCATATCCTTAGCAGGATAAAGAGTATTCCGGGAATTTAGATACTTAATGACCATCGCTTCGGAACTATCAGCCTTAACTCTACTTCGTAAGCGAAACTCAACATCTGAAAACATTCTAATATTCCTTTAACAAAGCAAATTGCTAGTACAACACGGCGTAAATAAACCACCGATCGCAAATCAATAAAACGCTTACGATGTATACCTTTTTGAATGCGTGAATTTTTAATTCTGCCTTGCAGTACTATGACGCACGATGGTTTGAAATGGATGACATAGCGTGTTGGTAACGAAACAATCCATATACATCAGTGAAACGCAAGCACAAGGCATCTTTTTTAATCGGCAGGTTAAAAGCTAAACGCACATCCTCAGATAATTCTGCTGCCCATGAAATGTCGGTATGAGTAAACAAATTTTTCAACTCCGAGCCTAAATATTCCGACGTTCCACCACCAATAATTACTTGCTCAATATGGGCAGGAATATTAATTTTGAGCCAAGTGGATACCCTTTCCCAGTATTCTTTACGAGATAAGTCAGCCACTTCAATAATTTGTGCTATCTCCTCAACCTTAAAATCAGACTTCTTGCTCCGAGCCAAAGGTTTGCAGTATCTCGGTTTCAATGTCGGGCCTGATAGATGAACAGCCTTTAACAAATCATGTAAGTTTTGCCCTGATGTTCGGCTTTTGATTCTCTCCAGCATCCACGCCAAGCCCAATCCTTCCGTCTTTCCAGTTGAGATACCACGCTCAAAGATTACGGCTGATATATCCCGAAAACCCACCATCACCACAGCAATGTTCACTTTATTAAAATCTGTCCCAAGTTTTTTACTTCGCGTCAATATCAGTCCACCACCTTCGGGCAAGCACTGAAAGTTAATCAAATTTATACAAAATTGTTTCCCTCGAAAGCTAAAGCTAGACAGTGCCTTAGTTAAACCCCTCTCCAATCTCTCTCTATCTTCCCACTCCCCATAAGGCAATAGCAGTCCCAATGATAAATCAAAGTTTGCCTTCAAAGAATCTCTAATCGCTATTGCCCCCACTGCTGCCAAAGTTTTTGGAATCGCGTTCTCATACTTGAGTTCTAAAAAATTGATTCGCGCTTCAAAATACTTTTGTGCCAAAAACCCAACCGCATAATATTCTTCGTTGTACTCTATCCACGCTTCATTCTCTGGATTGGGCCGATTCATTTGCCCAGACTCATATAAATCCAGCGAGTCTTTGGAAATCTTAATTAACTCTGGTTCCATACACAGCAATTCTGACTTGTACGAAATCTCCGAGAGAACACGATAAACCATCTTCGTCATTGAAGTTCCCGGATCAAGACTCAACATTAAATCCACAAGAAAAATTCTCCCTGTTTTTGACCCTTTTTTTGTCTATTTAATTGATAATTACTCTCAAAATCAACCGCCCAAACCGTGATTTTTTCCACATTTACAAAGAAAGATTACAGTTTTAGCAATACTCTTTGACTTTTCATAAATTCGTGCATCTGATAGAAAATCTCCACAAAATCTCTCAATTCCCAATTTTCACCAATTACATTCAACATCTCCCAATATCTAAACAATATCTCCCAAATCTCCAATTCATTTCTTACCTTTTCAACTATTCAACATCATCTAGTCACCAAATTCTCATTAGCTTAATATTTTCCAACAATTCCTAAGACTTCCCAAGACTTCCTAGTACTTCCTAATAATTCCCAATTTTTTCAAGGATTATCCCAATTATCTAGTAATTAGCTGAAACAACCACAAACCATACAATCCATCTTTTTCTGACGCACAGTACGCCATATTTGGCGGAAAGAATGCTCGATTTTTTGCTATATTAAATGACAGGAGAGTTGGGGAAATAAAATTTTGTTTTGGTCAAAGTCTCACGAAAAAATTTTCATTCGTCATCAAGCACTACGAAGTTTGATGACGGGGATTGATTTTGACTTCAATACTTATTGCAAGGGTGATTATCTTGCAATAAGAGAAAATAATCAGAATTTCTTGACGAGAGTAGGCCGCACTAACAGATGGAATAGAACAAGGATTAACTTTTGTAAACCCCATAACAGAGGTGAGCCATGCTAACAGCGGCTAACGTGTCCTCAGAGATGGCGGTGAACTACTTCATCAAGAATTACTATCACCAAGGAAAGTCGCTTTGGAATGGTCAAGGTGCTAAAAAGTTGGGGTTGTCAGGGGCAGTCGATGACGAAGACGCTTTTAAAAATATCATTGAGGGGCTTACGCCTGATGGTCGTGAGGTATTGAATGCCAGAGTAGTCAAAGAAAAGGGGAAAGGAGAACGCAGAGCCGCATTAGACTGTACATTTTCTGCGCCCAAAAGTGTAAGCTTGATGGCATTGGTGGGTGGGGATACACGGTTAATCGATGCCCATCATCAGGCGCTAAAAGAAACCCTGGAGCTAATAGAGCAGCGTTACGCCTATACCAGAGTGACAGACGATAACAAGAGACATAGGGTTAAGACTGGTAACTTGGTCGTCGCGCAGTTCGATCACATCGAAAGTCGGGATTTAGACCCACATCTGCACACCCATTGTTTGCTGATGAACATGACCCAAACTCCAGATGGTAGGTGGTTGAGTTTGGGCAATAATGAAATATTCGCCAATAAGAAATTCTTGGGGATGGCATACCAAAGCTCTCTGGCGCGTGAGGTGCAGAAGCTTGGCTACGAGACAGAGCTTCGTTTACATGGGCAGTTTGATATAAAAGGGTTTAAATTCGAGGATTTAGAGGCATTTTCTAAGCGGCGACAGCAAATCATCGCCTCATCTGGTGCTAATTCGACTTGGGCCGAACGTGAAAAAATTTGGGATGATACCCGCCAGCGTAAGGAAAAGTTACCAGAGTCAGAGTTAAAAGCTTACTGGGTTGAAGAAGCAGCGGCGCTAGGAATTACCTTTGTCAAACCTGGGGAAGCTTGGGAGAATGTACCAGCCAATGATTTGAATTTGAGTCACGTTTTGAATTTAGCGATCGCTCACTGCTCAGAAAGGAATGTAGCATTTACCCAGGAAGACTTAGAAAAATTCGTCCTAGAAGAACGTTTAGCCACTGATGTAACAGCCATTGAGCCATTGATAAAATCCCACCAGGAGTTAATCGGCTTGCCAGGTTTAACTCATCAATTTACAACGATGACAGCAGTCCGGCGGGAGTTGGCGACAATAGAGTTAATGCAGCAGACACAAGGCAACGTTAACCCAATTTCGCACCCGGAAGTAGTTGAAAGCCTTTTGGAGAATACTTTACTGAACAAAGGGCAACGGGAAGCGGTAGAATTAGCTGCAACTACATCTGACCAATTCATTGCATGGCAGGGAGTAGCTGGTGCTGGGAAAACTTTTGCTCTTAAAGAACTCAAAGCGATCGCAAGGGATGCCGGCTACACTATTATTGGCTTCGCCCCTAGTTCCTCTGCTGCTAAGGTTTTGAGCGAAGAGTTAAAAATTCAGTCTGAGACTGTTGCTCGATTACTGGTTTCGGAACCACCACCACAGATTGAACCAAATCAAATCTGGATTGTGGACGAAGCGGGTTTACTCAGTGCTAAGGATGCCCATGCACTCCTACAAAGAGCAACCTTACTTAAAGCTAGGGTGATTTTAGTCGGTGACACTCGGCAGTTGTCAGCAGTATCAGCAGGTAATCCCTTCAAATCCTTGCAGCAAGCAGGAATTAAAACCGCACACCTCAATGAATCGTTGCGCCAAAAAGACCCTCAACTAAATTAGCAGTAGATTTAATTGCTGATGGCAGGATTGAAGCTGGTTTTGAACGACTAGAAGCCAACGGTTCCATACTTTCTATAGATAGTTTTTCCAAAATAGAGCAGATCGCCAATGATTATATAGTAGGGACACCAGAGCAGCGACTCAAAACTCTTGTGTTAGCTGGAACAAATACAGAAAGACTTGCCCTTACCCAAGCGATTCGCTCGAAGCTCAAGGGTGAAGGAACTTTGGGAGAAACTGCAACCATCACCCAATTGCAAACCAAAAATCTGACAAAAGTACAGATGCGGTTTGCCCATAACTTTGAAATTGGTGATGTGATCATGCCCACACGGGATTACAAACGCCGGGGGCTTTCTAAAGGCAAATTATATGAAGTGGTAGGTCGAACTACTGATAAGTTGACCCTTATAAGTGATGAACGTCAGATTTTGCAGGTAGACACGGCTTTTGAGAAAACAGTTTATCAGAGTCACCAGATTGAAATTGCTGTGGGCGATCGCTTGCAATGGAAGAAAAACGATCGGCAATTGGGACGACGCAACGGGCAGGAATTTACTGTAACAGCGATCGACCTGAATATCGTCCAGATTAAATATGCTGATGAGCGTACTGAATCCATTAGTTTGGCACAGGCGCAAAACTTAGACTATGCCCTTGTGAGTACAACATATAGTAGTCAGGGGAAAACTGCGGATCGGGTGTTAATTTCGGCAGATTTCACTATTGGACAGGAAAGTTTTTATGTTGCTGCCAGCCGTGCAAGGCATGAATTAAAATTTACACCGAAGATCCAACGCGATTGGTAGAGTTGGCGCAACAGTCGAAAGCCAAAGAGAATGCTTTGGAATTGCTACGAAAACAAATTCAGAAATCGACTTTCAAGCAGCACCAAGCAATAACTATAAATATAAGTGCCCCTTTTGAGAAGCCAGTACTAAAACAAGAGACGACAGTATCTACTCCAAATGTCGGGCCAATTGTGAAATCAGTTGCATCTAGCCGAACAACAAGCCATGATTCATCAATAAAAGTACCGAAAGTCTTGCCCGTCTTGAAAGAGACACCAAATTATAATACTGTTGAATCGGTTTTCTCTAAGCCAGTACTGAAATCTCCTGTCCCCACAGAAGCGTTTTGGACACCATATCATACTGAAGACATTCCCAATTTTATTGAACCAAAGGATTGGCAGGAGTTTGAAAATAGTGCTATTCATCCCGATATTACAGCGTTGAACTTTGAGAGTCTTCAGTTTAACTATGCAGGTGGTGAGCATGAAGCCTGGGAACGGCTCATGGTCAGCGAAAAACTGAATCGAACAAATACAGGACGGCTAACAGATGGTTTTATAAGGGCATATTCGCATCTTGATGCTGGTGGATGGTGGTGTGATGCTGGAGTTGATGCGCGAACATTTGCTAACTTAAAGCCAGGTGAGAAACCGCCGATTAAACGATGGGGATGCTACAAGCCAAATCAACCAAGACCCAAAAAAGATGAGTCTGGGCAAATAATTGAAGGGAAATTCATTAAATATGAGCATCCCCAAAAGTTGAATTAAGTATCTTCTTGCTAGATGTCCCTGACGATATTGCCGAACGCATTTACTCCAAACACAAGGTGAACCCAGTGATCGCGATCGCCAGTCAGGATTTTGGTACTGTGTCTGGAAACATAATATCCCCTGTGCTCTAGCAGAAGGCGCGAAAAAAGCAGCCAGTCTGTTGAGTCAGGGTCATGCTGCCATTGGGCTACCTGGGATTTCATCGGGATACCGAACTCCCAAAGATGAGTTTGGTAAAAAAATCGGTAAGTCTTACCTACATGAGGAATTAGCGGTTTTCGCCACACCAGGGAGAGTTTTCAAGTTCTGCTTTGACTACGAAACCAAGCCTGAAACTAAGCTCCATATCGAGCGAGATATTTCCGTGACTGGAAGATTGTTACAAGAAGCTGGAGCAAGAGTAAAAGTTGTCAGCTTGCCAGGGCCTTCTAAAGGTGTTGATGATTTCATAGTCGCAAGTGGGCCACTCGCTTACGAGAAATTGAGTCATCTTGCTCCAACCTTTCGGGACTGGCAACAGCAGAATCAGCATTCAAAGACTGCGGCTTTTCCACCTTTGCGTAAGCCGATACCAGAACAACGTTCTATACAACTTGAGGGAACAGGCAACAGGGAACGGGCAACAGGGAATGACAAATTGGATCTCTTACCAACACACAGGGAAGAGGAAATAGAAAAAACTGTTGCCTGTTCCCCATTGCCTGTTCCCTATCTTTTACAAAATAAACCACAGGTACAAACCCATGACTTTAACCAACGACAACAACCTAACTCAGATACAGTTCCTAACCGAGAAGATAGAGCAATTGACCCAGAAAATCGAGCAGTTACAAACCAACAGCCAGCAATTGACCCAGAAAATCGAGTTCTTAGAAACGAGCCAAGCCGAGAACCTAATCGAAATGAGCGCGAATCAGTCGAACTTCTTGCAGCAATTAACCGAGATGCTGAACTCGAAAAAGTCTTCGAGCATGGAGACGATATTGCAGGAATTAACCAAAGCTCTACAGATGATGGGCTTCGAGGTCAACGAACAGAGAAACTCTCAAGACAAATTAACGGACAAGATTCAACAATTTTTAATAGAGAAGCAAATTATGTCCATTCTTCACAACCAGCCACCAGACAACTCTTAAATACAATCTCTGATTATATTGAGCAATCAGCTGTCGAGTCTGCTTTAACCCAAACAATATTAGGGCTAACAGAACAACTTTCTCAATCTCATCAACAACTTGTCATTGCTAAAAGTACATTCAATGAGTTTGAAACAGCATTGACGGCTGAGTTGCAATCTTATGCAGAAAATAAAGCTATTCTGTCAATCTCTGATTATGTTGAGCAATCAGCTATCGAGTCTGCTTTAACCCAAGCAGTATTAGGATTGACAGAACAACTTTCTCAATCTCATCAACAAGTTGTTAATGCTAAAAGTACATTCAATGAGTTTGAAACAGCATTGACGGCTGAGTTGCAATCCCATGCAGAAAAGAGAGCTATTTTGTCAATTTTTGATTATATTGAGCAATCAAGTATTGAATCTACTTTAGCCCAAACAGTATTAGGATTAACAGAGCAACTTTCTCGATCTCATCAGCAGTTAGTTGAATATCAAACTGCATTTAATGACTTTGAGGAAGTATTGACAGCTGAGTTGCAATCCCATGCAGAAAAGAGGGCTATTTTATCAATCTCTGATTATATTGAGCAATCAGCTATCGAGTCTGCTTTAACCCAATCAGTATTAGGATTGACAGAGCAACTTTCTCAATCTCATCAACAACTTCTTGCATCTAAGACTACATTCAATGACTTTGAAACAGCCTTGACTCAAGAGTTAAAACCTCATGCAGAAAAAGGAGCTATTTTATCAATCTCTGATTATGTTGAGCAATCAGCTATCGAGTCTGCTTTAAACCAATCAGTATTAGGATTGACAGAGCAACTTTCTCAATCTCATCAACAACTTCTTGCATCTAAAAGTACATTCAATGACTTTGAAACAGCCTTGACTCAAGAGTTAAAATCTCATGCAGAAAAAGGAGCTATTTTATCAATCTCTGATTATATTGAGCAATCAGCTATCGAGTCTGCTTTAAACCAAGCAGTATTAGGGTTAACAAAACAACTTTCTCAATCTCATCAACAACTTGTTGCTGCTAAAAGTACATTCAATGACTTTGAAACAGCCTTGACTCAAGAGTTAAAATCTCATGCAGAAAAAGGAGCTATTTTATCAATCTCTGATTATATTGAGCAATCAGCTATCGAGTCTGCTTTAAACCAAGCAGTATTAGGATTGACAGAGCAACTTTCTCAATCTCATCAACAACTTGTTACTGCTAAAAGTACATTCAGTGATTTTGAAACAGCCTTGACTCAAGAGTTACAATCTCATACAGAGAAGAAAGCCATTCTGTCAATCTCTGATTATATTGAGCAATCAGCTGTCGAGTCTGCTTTAACCCAAACAATATTAAGCTTAACAGAGCAACTTTCTCGATCTCATCAGCAGTTAGTTGAAGCTCAAACTGTATTTAATGACTTTGATGAAGCGGTTACGGCTGAGTTGCAATCTCATGCACAAAACAAAGCCATTCTGTCAATCTCTGATTATGTTGAGCAATCAGCTATTGAGTCTGCTTTAAACCAAGCAGTATTAGGATTGACAGAACAACTTTCTCAATCTCATCAACAACTTGTTGCTGCTAAAAGTACATTCAATGAGTTTGAAACAGCATTGACGGCTGAGTTGCAATCTCATGCACAAAACAAAGCCATTCTGTCAATCTCTGATTATGTTGAGCAATCAGCTATCGAGTCTGCTTTAAACCAAGCAGTATTAGGATTGACAGAGCAACTTTCTCAATCTCGTCAACAACTTCTTGCATCTAAGACTACATTCAATGACTTTGAAACAGCCTTGACTCAAGAGTTACAATCTCATGCAGAGAAGAAAGCCATTCTGTCAATCTCTGATTATATTGAGCAATCATCTGTCGAGTCTGCTTTAAACCAAGCAGTATTAGGATTGACAGAACAACTTTCTCAATCTCATCAACAACTTGTTGCATCTAAGACTACATTCAATGACTTTGATGAAGCGGTTACGGCTGAGTTGCAATCTCATGCAGAGAAGAGAGCTATTTTATCCACCTCTAACTCTGTTGAGCAATCAGCTACTGAATCAACCTTAGCTAAAACATTACTAGCAGAATTAAAGTTGCATCTCAAACAGATGATTCAGGGTTTAGATATTAAAAGATTGGCAGAAGTAGTTATGGAAGTAGGAAAATATGTCAAAGGTGAAAAGGTAACAGGAGCAAAGGTCAGCGAGTTATTTACGAGTGTTACAACTGATGCAAAAGTATTGACTTTTGAGGAGAAAATGAACATCGTTAGGCAACTGATTAGAGATGACAAACCATCGATTCTGAAGAGATTGAAAATAAACCCTCAACAATCAGATGATAACGGGGAGCATCTACAGTTTCGACGCTAACTTATCAGTTATCAATTATCAGGTATCAGATATTTCCATTCATTCATTCATTCATTCATAGGTTAGTTGTTTACTGATAACTGTTCACTGTTTTAACTGGTATTGTTATTCCCACTATTTTTAACTGCTTACCTAAGACAAAATTTACTAGTTTCTGACCGCTCACTAAGATTATTTTGTCGGAGCGACGAATCAATTGTTTTGATAACTGTCCAGTTATGCCAGTATGCACGAAGAATCCACCATTAGCTCCTTCTCCTTCAATACAGCACAGGAAATCTTTGATGTGTTCTGGGCTAATGTAATCAGCGTAACGCTTAACCTGGATTACATAAAGCTTTCCCAAAATCAACACGCGACCATCTATCCCGCCGTCACCGGTGTACCGAAAGTTGCGTTGGATTTGCCAGCCCTGTTCAAAGCAACAAGTGAGTACCAATTCTTCAAAAACATAAGGCGATATCCTGCGTAGCGTAGCGATTACTACTGGCAATTTGGCTAATTGAGTTATGCTACGAAGCTCAAGTAATACTTGACTAGCGTACTCAATATTGTTCAAGTGTTTCTTAAGATTTTTAGGTAATCTAACCCTTGCTGTTCGCGCTGGGCTTGGTAGTAATTGCTTTTTAAAATTTTTAGCTAAGAGAGTCTTTTGCGTTGGTACTGAGCTTTGTCGTACAGGCTTGTTAAAGTTTTTAGCTAAGAGAGTCTTTTGCGTTGATGCTGGGCTTTGTCGTACAAAATTTTGAGATGAAATGTCAGACGATTTTGTACTCTTAGGTGGTAATGGCGATTGCTTAAAACCTTGGGAGCGATACTTTGACTTTGGTATTGAAGGTGGAAATAAAACAAACAGCCAAGCTAGAAAAATCATTCCACCCAGTGCAAACAACAAACCAATGATTAGGATTAGTATCATTTTTACGCTCCCCTTTGATCATGGAACACCATTCCCGGATTTCTCACCACACCTCGAATGGAGGAGTAATGAGTAGTGAGCAAGGAGTAATGAGTAAGGAGTAAAATTCTTAACTTATTACTCATTACTTATTACTTATTGCTTATTGCTTAAAGAAGTAATGAATAAAATTCTTAACTTATTACTTATTACTCATTACTTATTACTTATACGCAAAGCAGCTTGTGAGAAATGCGGGCATTGCTCCCCTTTGATCATGGCTTACCTGTGCATATTTCTAAATTGTGATTCTTGTTGAGAATCCTGCTGAATTTGATGATGCATATCAACAACAGATTGAACCTTATCAAGTGCCTGTAACTGTTGCTCTGAAACGTTAGGCGATAAAACTCCATCAGTGAGAACAGTCTCGCCGTTTTTGGCACGAACAATTACATTATCGCCAAGACGTTCAAAATCAAAATTTGTACTTTTAAAACTCTTAGAACCATCAGGGTTATCTTTGCCCAAGATATTCAGCATTGCTTTGACACTCTGTTCAATTGCTTGACCTTTAACATCCTCAACAGCAGCCCGTAGTTCAGTTCGAGTATTGTCAATAGCTGACTTGACACCCATAAGGCTTTGATCAACAGTGTTTTTAACACCGTCTACCTGTGTACGTAACTCGGCTGTTAAATTATTGACTTGTTGATTGAGTTCATTTCTTACACTGTCAGTCTGATATTTGACTTCATCCTTGAGGCTAGTAACCTGTTGATTAACTTGAGATTTGAGCGAAGCAATTTCCTTTCTGAGCTTGGTTACTTCAGGTGTTAGCGCATCTTTAACCCACTCAAAAACATTCTTGGCAGTTTGTTTTACCTTGTTCTCAACCGTACCCACCCAGTTTTGAAGAACCGTATTTTGAACTTGTGGTAAAGAACGTTCATTCACCTGGGACAACACTTTTTGGGTGTTTTCAATCAACTGCTGTTGTTTCTCCAAAGATTTACCCATTTCGGCAACTTGAGCAGCTAGTTGTGATAAAGATTCGGGTGAAAGCTGTTCTGATTTGATACTATCTACAAGTTTTTGTTGTTCGCTTAGTTTTTTCTGCAATACTTGCACTTGTTTTCCTAAAGCTTCTACACTGTAGATTCGCTCATTACTGACAACTTTATTTGGCTGTGATGGGGAGCTAAACCTAATTTGTCAGTCAGTACTTCTCCATTTTTAATATGGAATACTTTTTCATTACCAATTTTAATAGAAATTGCACCTTGAGAATTTTTCGGGTCAGACAGAGCTTTTTTTAAGTTCTCTACTATCGTTGGTGTTAATAAGTTTTTAGAGGGGATTCTCCCAATGTTCCTTGATAAACTTTGCTAGAGCTAGAGTAAATATGAACATCATTGCTGGGATCTAATCCTTTTTCTTTAGCCTTCGCATGGATGAGTTTGAGGAGAGATTCTAAAATTTCTAGATAATCTCGCTTAATCTCTTTAGCTTCACCATCATCAATCATTCTTTTCACCTTTGAGAATTGACTGAATTAACACATCGGGATTAATCGCTACTTCTGGCAAAACTATGCCACCGAGTTTATTAAGAACCTGTCTCCCTTCAACTTCAATGTAAGCAAATTCTCCGTCAATCATCACTGTTATCGATGATGTATTTTTTTCAACATCAGCCGGGACATAATCTTTCAAAACACCATTTAATACAAAAATGTTGGCATCATCTGCATCGCCGCTATAGACTTCAAGGCACTCAGGAAAATAGTTAGCATCAAAAGGCAAGTTATCCCAACTATCAGCAGTGTTTAAAATCTCGCTTGGATATTTATCTGCTAGGGCTGCTATATCAGGAGGGAGTTTAGCAATTTGTTTTCTGTCATAATCAGAGAACGGATAAAACTTACTTGGCGACATGAATTTTCTCCTTCAGATTTTTAGCTTTAATTTGATTCCAGATAATATTTGCTTAAATCAGACTTGCATATTCTGATAATTGCTCTTGATTTTCTATCAAAGGTAACAATTTTATCGCTGAGGCTCGGCGAATTTTCATTTCTTCATCTGCTGGAGTTAAGAGAGTAGACTCTTTAGATAAGAACTTTTGAAACTCGTACCAAGCTTTCACACTGTCAGCTTCCGATTGGATTTCATGCTGAGGAATCTTAATTGATTGCAATATTGGCAAACTTATTTGACCACGAGAACGAAATCCGGGACTAATAATTACTGCTTTTCCCGATGGTAAGGTGTTAAATTGATTGACATCAAATAACTTGCGAGTACTGTTTTGGTCAGAATTAGAAATACTTGCACCACCCTTGCCTCCTGATGAGCGAGAACGTTGCTTGTATTTAATTTCTTCTTCACCTAAAAACTTACTAAATCGTTCGGCGGCGACATCATCTTGGGGATTAAAGAATGCTTTGGTAGCACAACCACCAAAGATGGCATTAGTTGTGTTTTCACCATAAGATTCAATCAGCATTGAGAGATTTTGTAAACCTAAGATAGAAATTAGTCCATCCTCGCGTTCTGATTCAGCCAATCAACCAGTGCTGGTAAATATAATGTCGGTAATTCATCAATCCCCAAAACCATTGGACAAGTACGTTTGTTAGCCACATTCCGGCTAACTAATAGATGCAGAATCGAGACAAGCAAAGGGGCAATTACATCACGCTTCTCTTTGTTCATCCCGAAAATCACCATCTGCCGTCCCTTCAAATCCAGTGGAATATTAGTTTTTCCACAGAATGCTGCTAATGCCGAGGGAACCATGAAGCGGCTGAACAATCCGCTAGCTGTACCCACAATACTAGCTGCTGTTTCTGGCGACCCTGCAACAGATACAAACTGTGCGAAAGCCTCTCTAACCATGAAGTTTAGATTTTCTGCTTGCTCAATGCGCTTAACTAACTTTGGCAATCCTAGTATCGCTTGGCACATCATGATATCTGGATACTCTGTGCCCTTTGCCAGCATAAAGACGGCTTGGACTAACTGATCGCCAGCGTTGGTAAAGAAGCTATTTCCAGAATCTTTATCACCGAGTTGGAAATTGCGATTGAGTGTAATCGCAAGCTGCCGTGCCATTTCTGAGTCTTCATTACTGCGAAGAAAGTCTATAGGGTTGGCAACTGCTGATTCTGCAAAGCCTGGGGCAAGCACAGTAACCTGATAACCGCGTTCTATCGCATACCCTGCAAGTATTGGAGCTTGCCCTTTAGATGGAGAATCAGCTGATTCCTGGGAGGCGTATTTGAAATCATATAAAGCCAGAGGTAAGCCCTGATCAATTACAGAGCGAATCAGGGGATTAATCATTGAAAATGACTTTCCACTCCCTGGGCCACCACAAACTAGGATGCCTCGCTGTGCCTCTGGAAAATAAAGGGTTGTTGAATCTTCAGGGATGCAAGTTCTACGGACACCATTAATAACCTCGCTCGTTATATTCTTGGGAGTTCCCACATACAGCGATACTCGGTTATGCAAGCGTTGCTGAATTTGTTTACACGCCAATTGACGAGCCGCTGTTTTTCTCTTATCCCGCCCCACCGCGCGGTCGCTAGCTTGGCTTTCCCCCCCCTACTATCGATGATTTTGGCGATTACGATCACCGCACCACAAACGAGTACCCCTAAACCTGCGGGAGAAAACAGCGCTGATTCAAGTCCTGCGGGAATAAATTGATTTGGCTTAACAATAGTCTTAGGAGTCCCTGTCATCGTCCCGTCCCCACGATAACCAAATCATTCTCACTCACGGGCAACCAGGGAACTGGCCCAATGAAGTAAGGGGTGCAAGTTTTCTGCTGAAATGCGGTCGCGCACAGATCCTAAAGAACAAGCCAAAGTCTGCGGTTCCAAGGGATTCATTAACTCCAGTCAGCGCTACCTTGAATCCACTACCATAAACCAACCGCCCCGTGGGTTCCTTGCCCCCATTCACGGCGGCTAGAATTCCATAACCACCCTTGACTTGTTGGGATGAGCCAGAAGCCCAGCGCTTGCCATACAAGCTACCTTCAGAACCAGCAAAATCACCCATTTCTAGGTATGAGCATTCCTTGCCGGGAGGACAAGCGACTGTTAAAGTGCGATCGCCTCTGACAACACTGCCAGATACAAAGTAATTGTTACCTGCCTTTGCATCGCCTTTTTCAGCCGTCCCAAGTACAACCGACGCGATACCCACAACGTCTATCCCAGAGCTAATAGGCTGAGGCATTTATCAAAGGGCACTTGACTTAGTTTAGGAATTTGATTCACATAAGCTTGCGCCATGATTCAACTTTCCTAGCGAGTTTTGGTCAATCCAGGAATGAATTAAGAGAATACTTACTTAGATCAATCTTATCTAGCGTCAAATCTGCGGCTTGAGGATTTGAACTGATAGCCTGAGAAATAGTGCGCCGCCGCCATTCTTGGAGAATAGTTCGGCTAATGGGGAACTTCTGATAGGCTCAAATTGCTTAATTCAGGCATCGCCTTGACCAAGGTTTTGGGCGTTTGCCATTGCATTAATCCAAAGTCTTTGAGGGTGGGTTTGGTGGTTGTGGCTCTAGTGGCAAAGCCACCGTCCCAATGGCCTTTAAGCTCAAGGCAGACATCTTAAAAGCATCATCTGCACGCCCAACATCACAACAAGTCTACTTTTTGCCCTGCTGTCCAGAGCGCGAGGGGTCGTAGCCAAAAATCGAATCAGGTTTTTAGGTATCTTTAAAAATCCTGGTTGCTGAATCGGCGGGAGCGTTTCCCATGTAATTTTGACCAATCGGGAGCAGCAGTTTTGTACAAGCCATACGAATAATTGATTGTCGGTGTCTGTGCGACTGAGGCGGAAAGCGGAACGAAAGAAGCTATTGCAGTCAGTAGAAAGAGTTTAGATTTCATCATTTTTATTGGAGTAATCGGGACATTTTTCTTTCACTTTCAAACCTACGCGAATACAAAAAGTGGTTAGGTCTTCACGAATATATCTTAAGAAATCACTCACAATCGCCCCATTCAAGTAATTGATCAAAAGTGGTTTTATCGACCTGAGAAAGCGAAACTGCCTCATCTCTTGTCTTGCCACGCCGCAATAGCTTGATAGCATCTTGCACCTGTTCCAGATGGTAGATCCGGGTCGAACCTGACCTTTGCGCCCAGCTTCTGCCAGCCCAAAAGCGAGAGCATTAGCATCGTTTCTCTGAATCGCACCATTTAGTGTAGTCCCAGGATTGGGGCGCATTAAGGCAACAGGCTGAGACTTTTGTACTGTTATTGTTTTGTGGTCGTGGCGGCGAAGGCTGCTGGACTACTGGCGGCACTGATTGCGGTTTTTTCAACTGTTAGGGGAAGTGGCGTTCGCGGACGGCTAATTGGCAATGGACGAGCTGAGTCAGATTTAATCACTAAGCTCGTGTAAGCTGGGTTGCCACTAGCGGGAACTATCTTAAATTGATAAAGATTTTCATTGGTAAGTAATGTAATTTGAGTGCTTCCATTGCTGCTAGAGGTAACAGGAAACTTGATCGGGTCAATCTGGCGAAGGAAAATTACAGTCGCTTTGCCTCCTGTGCAGTCAGAATCGTTGCCTGATGACTGGCATAAAGCACCATTTGAAGTAAAGGCGAAGCGACTGGGATCGCCGATCCAAACTTGCTTGATAGTTTCCCCTGTAGACATCAAATTAATAGTTAATCCGTAACCCTTCCACACCTTTAATTCGATAGCGTTGGAGTTTGCATCGTTCTCGTAAACCGTCCGCACGGGCATTGCTGCCGCACTTGAGGCAGTAACTATTAAGAGGGTTGTAACAATAGCGAGTTTATTTAACATTTTTACAGGGAACTCTTAACTCTTAACAGGAAAGATAAAACACGTAGTATCAATATTCAGAGGAAGCGTATTCATCCGTGGGGTGTTAATTGCGAATTGCGAATTGACTAAAGCGATATTGTTTGATTAACGAATATTTGAACTGACTTGCCAGCATCGATCACGAACACTTCTTCTTTGCCACTTAACTGCTGAGAACGCGCGACGTTTGAGCTTTTGATATTTTCAAGAATGCTATTAAAAGCGCCTTCACCAAAAGCAGCAGGTAGGTTTTTGTCGTCGTTTGGTGGTTGAAAGCGTGGAAAATCCGTTTGAGTTAGTACTGGTTTGACTTGTGGGCGATTTTGTATTTCTGCTGCCTTGGCAACTCCGCGACAATCGCAGAAATGAAATTGTTACCCAGGTTGCTACCTTTACGGGACTCTGCTTTTTAAGAAACTGCCGTTTTTAGCCATAATCAAAACAGTTTGGTGGTAGCGGTTTCTCTTGCGTATCGCCGTTTATATTGACCAATACTGAAACGCCGCGTAGTTTGGCGAAACCCGAACCATTGGACTGTGCTAGTTGAACAACTAGATAAGCACCTACGGGCAGCACGTCGCTACCATCTGAGGCTTTTAAGGGTTTTGTTAGTTTCACCAAGTAATTCTGGTTGCCCGCGTCACCAGTGCCCCAGGCGATCGGCGTTTCTAGTCTGCCCTCTGCGGTGCTGCCAACGAGTACGCGAAGAGCGTTGTAATTAATGCTAGTGTTCTGGGCGACTTGTGTAGCTCCTCCCGTACCTCCTTCAATTCCATTAGTCTTGATGGGTTTCTCGCTTTCTGATTCATCGACTGAACCTGAAACTGCCAGCGTTTGCAGCGAGAAGCCATTGCTGTGCGGGATCAACATGAACGGCATAGCTTGCAGCTGTTGGCATCGATTGCGGGAACGCCAAAGGATTGTCTAACTGGCTGGGCAATTTTGGGCTGGGGCTGCGATACTCTAGCTCTCGATAAAGTGAAGGGCGCTGTCGGCTGCCTGGCGACTGGGTAAGAACGTTGTCCGCGCTGCACTGGTTGCATCGGAGGGATAACGGGGGATTGCGATGCGGTTGGGTTGGGCTAGGGGGGCGTTGGGCTTGGCAAGCGATCGCGAATCTGCTTTAACTCGTAATTTTGGCTAGTCAGAGCAAGCGCTGTTTTATCCTTGCCCGTCTCATTTTCCGGCTCTGCTAGGGGCGTTTGCTCTTTTTCTTTTGGTGCACAATGCCCTTGGAAAACTTCAGCACATTCATTGAGTTGCCTAGCATTGCCCCAATGAGCGCCACGAAGAGAAGGCAAAATTAGGGCAACAACGCCCATTTTTAAGAGTGGAGATTGCGAGACTGTTCGAGCAGTAACAAATTTCTTCTGGGGCGGGATTCTGTTCTGGTTGAATTGAATCATTAGCTTGAGAAGTTTTAGCGCCGTTCATCGGCGCAAAATCTTGCGATTCTATCTCAACGAAGAGGCTCTTGGTT